>CAYWUF010000001.1:0-21945 GCA_964461425.1 uncultured archaeon
TTCTATTTTTTCAACAATTGAAATTGGTAATGCCTTCATTTTATCACAATTTTTTAAATTAAATTTACTCATTAAAGAAGTTAATATTCTTTCCTAAGTATGACTTATCTGGTGAAAGTCCATCTTCTCCATAAACAAACTGGATTACTTGTCCGTCTGCTGTTGTTACTTTTAATTCATCGTTAACTACAAGATCCTTTAATGCATTTGATAATCTTCTGTACAAATATCCTGAAACTTTTGTAGCAACACCCGTATCAATTTCTCCTTGTCTACCACCCATACAGTGATAGAAATATTCTCTTGGATTCATTCCATCAAAGAAACTACTCTGTACAAATCCATAATCAATCATTTGATTAGTTCCTCTAGGACTTAAACTTAAAACTCTTTCTGAAAATCCTGCTTTTGGTCTTCCAGTTCTAACTGTAACTTGTCCCCAAAGTCCAAGCATGTTAGCAACATTTAAAACTCTTCCACGAGATCCACCAACACTTGCCATTAAAACTGTGTTGTTATTTGTTTTTCTAGTTTTAGAAAACAATTCATCTAATTTTATTTCTAAAATTTTATCTGTAATTTTATCTTTCATCTCTGAAGATATATTTAAAATCTCACTTTCAAATGTTTCTTCTAGGTTTTTTCCTGGAATTAATGGAAGTGTTCTTTCTTCATATTTTTTTATTATAGAATTTGAACTTGCAATCATTCCTTTAACTTTTAATTTAACTTCTTTTCTTAAATCTTCTGAAGCATTATATTCATCTAAAGCAACAGTCAATCCTTTTTTTGAAACTGCAAAGAAAACTAATTTTGAAAATTTATAATAGAAATCAATTAATGCTTGATAACCATAGTGTCTATATATTGTTTCAATAATTGCTCTTGGAGAATTAATTTTTTCATCAATAACTCCTGAAATTATTTTTCCTTTTTCAATTTTCAAATAACAATCATATGGACATTTTTCTTTTTTACATCTTTTACATTCTTTTGCTTTTGACGCAATTGAACAAAGTTTATTTTTATATTCTATATAAAAATCTTTAGGCAATATTTGACTAAACAATAACTTACCTGAATAACTTCCTCTTCCTCTATCTGCTGTTGGAAGTTCTGTTATTCCAATAGAATATAAAATTTCCATTGCTTCTTTTTTATTAAATTCAGTTGATTCTCTTGTTAAAAGATAAGCTGAAGTAATTAGATCGTGATCTGGAGAGATAACTGGTCTTCCATTTCTAATACTTATTACATGTTTTTCAACAGCTAAAAGTTCTTTAACTTCAGAATAAGATTCTTCACTCTGTGGAACATGAAGATTCATATCATCTCCATCAAAGTCAGCATTGTATGGATCACAACAAATTGGATTTAATCTAAATGATCTTCCTGGAAGAATCTTTGCGTAATGTCCCATCATAGAAATTCTATGAAGTGTTGGTTGTCTGTTAAAGATTACAACATCTCCATCTTGTAATTTCCTTTTAATAGTCATTCCTTCAATTAATAATTCAACTAATTCTTCTTTATTTTCTGGGGTTACAATTTTACGTGAGCCTCTTTCTGTTAGAATGTAACTAACATCTCCTTTAAGTATTTGTGCCTTTAATCTTTCTTTATTCCAAAAAGTTACTTTTTCAGGAACTGTTAAAGTGTTTGCTACTTGTTCAGGTATTCCTAGTTCATTAACTTTAATATCAATAGATGGTGTAATTGTTGAACGAGCAGAAGCATTTACTCTTTTTCCAATAAGGTTAAATCTAAATCTTCCTTTCTTTCCTTTCAATCTTTGTGAAATTGTTTTAAGTGGTCTTCCTGATCTTTGTTTTGCTGGCGGAACTCCTGCTGTGTTGTTGTCAATATATGTTGTAATATTATATTGTAAAAGATCCCAAAGATCTTCAATAATTATTTGTGGCGCTCCAGCGTTTATATTTTCTTGTAATCTAATATTAATTCTAACAATATCTAATAGTTTATATGTTAAATCATCTTCAGAAGTTATAACATTTTCCAAAGACAATGATGGTCTAATTGAAACTGGAGATATTGGTAAAACTGAAAGAATAAACCATTGTGGTTTTAATTTATCTGAATATCCAAATAAGAATAAATCTTTCTCTGGTATTTTTACTAACCAATCTAAAATTTCAGAAGGATATATTCTTTCTCCGTTCTTGAAGAAATTTGTTGGTTTATCTAAAGCTATTTTATCTACTGCTGCTTTACAGTGTGGACATTTTTTTGTGCCTTTTACTCTATTTAGTATTTCTTTAACACATTTGTCATTATCTTCTGAAATAAGCATTAAATCATTAATCTCTGTTTCATCTAAAAGTAATCTTCCACAATCTTGACAAGTTGAAGCTAAAACATAATATAATTTTTCTCCAAATTTAGGATGTATTGTTGGTCTAACAAGTTCTAAAGCACCGAAATGTCCAGGACAAGCTTTCATTGTCTGTCCACAGGTTTTACATCTTAAGCCAGGAGAGATAACTCCTAAGTGAGGATCCATTAATCCTCTTTCAATTGGGTAACCATCTTTATCATAAGTGTCAGCTCTTGTAATTTCAACTGCAGACATCTTTCTGATCATTTCAGGACTTAAAACTCCAAATTCAATACTTCTTATTTTTTTAGCTGTGTTCATTCTATCAACCTTTTCAAAATATAATTTTCAAACTACTATTGTGCTCGAATCACCATTGGGTGTGAACTAGTTTTACAGATGAAGCCGCTTTTTTAAAGGGGCTCACCGAAACCAATTCTAATCTATTTTATCTCCTATCTTTAATTTAGGATATACTCCCATTGCTTTCAGTTCGTCAAGTAATAACTTGAATCCATAACTGATCTTTACAAGGTGTACGTTTGTCCCATTACATACAGGACAATATCTTTTATTTCTAATCTTATCATCAACAGCAGGGATTCCACAGTCTTCACAGATCATTAATTCCATCTCGTCTGCATCATCCATTAACTTTTCTTGCAGAGTCATTGCAGCTCCGTGAGCAACTAAAGCTTCGCCTTCCATCTCTCCAAATCTTAGGCCCCCGCCTTTTTGCTTTCCTTCTGTTGGTTGTCTTGTTAATAATTGTACAGGTCCTTTGTCTCTTGCTTGTATTCTGTTTACTACAAGGTGGCTTAACAGTCTTTCAAAAGAAAGAGGTCCAACAAAGATTGGCATCTCTATCTTTTCTCCTGTTCTTCCATCATAAAATGTTTCTTTACCGTCTTGTCTAAATCCATTTGCTTTTAATAGTTCAAAGACTGCATCTTTATCATTTAAGAAAGGAGTTCCATCTATTTCTTTTCCACTACTTGCAACAGCTTTACCTGAAACACTTTCAAACAAGTGACCAAGAGTCATTCTTGAAGGAATCGAGTGTGGATTTAAAATAAAATCTGGTTTAATACCTTCACTTGTAAAAGGCATATCTTCCTCTTTAATTACAGCACCAACAACTCCTTTTTGAGCGTGATGACTTGTAAATTTATCTCCAACTTGTGGTTCAAGATAGGTTCTTATTCTTACTTTACATAATTTAGTTCCAGAAATTGTTTCAGAAACCATCACTCTGTCTACATTTCCACCTAAGTGTTTTCTTGAACAAACAGAAGTGTCTCTTCTTTCTTCTGTGACAACTCCAAACTCTGAAACTTCTTCAACAAATCTAGGAGGAGAAGTCATTCCGATTAATACTCCACCTTCTTCAATGTGTGATTCTAAATTAATTATTCCGTTTTCATCTAAATTTTTATAAGCATCAAGTCCTCTATAACCACTAGCCTCTTCAGTTGGAACCATAAATTTATCTGTTTGTCCTGAAGGATATCTGATCTCGTTAGCAGAATAAGCTCTATAATATGAGGATCTTCCAAGCGCTCTTTGTATAGCACCTTGATTAACAACATAAGCATCAAGCATATTAAATCCTCTATAAGGCATAATTGCAAGAATTGCGTTTTGAATCATTGGTCTTTTTTCCATATGCATTAATTTTTCTGTTCTTGTTGTAACTAATGATTTTTGAGGATAATATAAACAATGCATTTCTGTATCAAATCTTAAATTGTAATTTGCTGAAGGAATACCAGCTGCTTGCTTATATAACTTAGCACCGTGTATTGCTTTACCACCCATGTTGTGTTCAATAAAAGGAATCATTGAAGAAATAATACTAAATATTCCTGTACTTGATATTTCTATGTGTGTATGATCAGGAGTTAATTCATCTTCAGTTAAAGCAACATAAGCGTTTTCTTCTTCCTCTGCATCTAAAAACTCAACTATTCCTTTTGATAAAAGATCTTGCCAAGATAATTTCTTTGATTTAATTTCTTCTAAGATTTCAGGAGTTACTTTAGAAACCCCTTTGTCTGCAACAATTAATGGTCTTTGTACACGCCCTGCATCTGTGTTAATATATAGTTCATTTGTTGTTTTGTTAAAAGAAATATTAATCTGAGGATCAATTTGAAGAATTCTTCTCTTCTTAATTAAATCTGCTCTTAATTTCTCAGGCTCATCGTGGAAACCAACAATCCCACCATTTAAATAAATTTTTGCTCTACCTTGTGCTTTTACCATTTATTATCACATTTTAAAATTATTCTGTTGTTACATCTTCTGCCTTTAACATTCTTTTAATGTTTTCAGTGTCAGAATCTGTTGTTATTTTAGCCATCATTGCTAAATTCTTTACAAGACCACAATTTGGTCCATCAGGAGTTTCAACTGGGCAAAGTCTTCCCCAGTGTGTTCCATGAACATCTCTTGCTTCATATAATTCTCTTGATGAATCTAAAGTTGATTTAACTTTTCTTAAGTCTGTTACTGGTGTAATGTAATTGTCTCTCGACATATATTTACTAACACCTGTTAATTGTCCAATCCAGTTACCAGTACTAACTGCAAACAATATTCTTTCAGTAATTGCATCTGGTCTAATAACTGTGTTAATGTTTAATTTTCTGTGTCTTGAAATTGTTCTATCAATTTGGAATTTTAAATCTTTTGTAAAATGTTTAAATGAAAATCTAAAAAGATTTTCCATTAATTTTCCAGATAGTTCAAGTCTCTTATTAGCATAATGATCTTTATCTGCTTGTTTTCTTAAGTTATATGCTTTTTCTATAATCTTAACAGACATTGCAACCATAAAGTGCGCTTTCATTGTTCTTGCTTCTGCTTCTTGACCTAAGTGTGGAAGTAAGAAAGAATCAATAACTTCTTTTGCTCTTCTAAGTCTATAGTTTTTTGTTTGACTTGGAGCAACAGATCTTCCAATCTTATCTAGTGCTTCTTCTTCTGATTGTAATTCTATTTTGTCTAAATTTAATAATACTTCATTTTGTATTGTTTGATCTTTTGGAAATAAGTCCATGATTTGACCAGGTTTTAAGAAACCTATAGCATTAAGTAATTCAACTAAGTATAATTTTCTTGGTGAAGACGGAAATGTAACAGTTAACAAACCATCTGCTGTTCTTGATATTCTTACTTTTCCTTTAAATGCACCTTTAACAGAAATTACTTGTGCGTTAATTACTTCTTCGGTTTCGTTAAGAAGTATTCTATCAAATGCTAAAACTTCTTGAGTGATTAGTGCTTTTTCAGAGCCATTAACTATTAAGTATCCCCCTCTATCCATCGGGTCTTCTCCATTCTCAATCAACTCTTCAGCAGTCATTCCATAAAGGTTACATCTGTTTGATTTAACTAAAATTGGCATTTCTCCAACATATGCTCTTTTTTCATCTTGAAGAACTCCTTTTCTATAAAGCTTAATGTCTAAATATATAGAACCAGAATAAGTAAGATTTCTAAGTCTTGCTTCCATTGGCATTAATCTAAATTTTGCAGTTCTATCTGCTTCAACGATTTGAGGATTTGTTATTTCAACATTAGATAATGTTACATCAACATTATTGTTAGAACTAATAAATCCGTTTTCTTCAACAATATCTGAAACTTTTTCATCAATAAACTGATTAAAAGAATTTATTTGTTGTTGAACAGGACTGTACATATCATAATAAGATTCAACCACTGACCACTTGTCTAAAATTTTCATAATTTTTCACATTTTTTTCTAATTATAACTAAACTAAAAAATTTATTTTTAATAATATAAAATTTATAAAGAAATTACTTTTCTATAATAAATTACGTCTCCGATTACTTTATTTTTTCTTGTAATTTTAATAACATCTCCTGGTTTTATCTCTAAATGTGCAATACCTGGATCTGCTGAAAAAATAACTGGTAATTTCTCAGGATTAATATTTTGTTCAGAAATTAATTTTTCTAATTCTTCTGCATAAACAACTTCGTGTTTAGGAATATAAGAATGTTTAATTTCTTCTTTAACTTTTCTTGCTCTTTTCTTAACTTTTCTTTTTTTTCCTTTTCCAGATTCTTCTTCTTCGTCATCGTCAGGATAATCAAATTCTGCTTTAATTTCTAAATCGTCACTTGTCTCTTCTGTTTCTTCTGGAACTTTTACCTCAATATCGTCAATAATATTGTAATCGTCTTCTAAACCGTAATCTGTTTTTATACCTGCCAAGCTTAACACCTTTTAAATAATAATCCTTTCTAAATAATACTATAATCTATGCCGATAGCAAGAACTTAAATTTTACAAATATTTTTATAAAAAACGAATAAATATGTCTGAAAACGGCTAAACATAAATATAGCTAAACTAGATAGGAGCATATAATATTTTTTGATGCAAAAAGTTTATAAAGCTTTCTTTTTTCGTCTTTTTGATTGATTTTGAGATTCTATATTTGTAATCTTCTCAAATATTTCTTTTTCTTTATTTGCTAGTTCTTGTATGTTCTTTTCAATATTTTTTCCTTGTTTAATTAGTTCCTTTTTCAATTCTTTCTGTTCTTTCTTTATTTCTCTTGCAACCAATTTTCCTTCAACTTTTGTAAAATTAAGAAAATGATATAAACCAAATATCAATGGTTTTTGTAAAATAATATTTTTTGGAAGATTAATATTGTTTTTATTTGTGTCTTTAATCTTACTAATAAACCCAATCGTAAATAATCTAAAGACAATTGAAATTATAAAAATTAAAAATAAACCGTGTTTTTCAACACCATATAACCACAAATTAGAATTAGATGAAATAACACCGCCTAAAATTGTTCCAAGAAGCATAGCAAAGGATTGAAATATTAAAAAGAAAGACATGTGGTGAATCATATCAAATTTAATATTTTGATAAAAATAACCGTATATTCCAAGAGTAAGCCCTGCCATTAATGCTCCATCTAATAGGTTTAAAGAAAATAATAACCAAACATTGTTGTTAAATAAGATAACTAAAAACGGATAGATTGGTAAAAATAAAATAATTGCTTTAAGTACTTTAATTGAACCATACTTATCGCAAATTTTCCCCCAATAATAAAAACTAAAAACTAATCCTAATATTGAACCTATTTCTAAAAAGACATATTGCTTATAACTAAATTTTAAAATTTCTAAAAAATAATATCTATAAAAAGGAGTAGAAATATACATGCTAAAATAAATCAAAGAAACAATAATTAAAAAATATAAAAATTGTTTATTATTAAGTACAACTTCTTTAAATGCACTAAATGTTGGTTTTGACATTTTTTTTGAAATCAAACATAAATCTTTATTATTTTCTGTTTGACTCATTTTTCTCATAACTAAATATGAACCAAATCTAAAGATTCCAGCAATTATAAAAATAATTGTAAAACCTAAAATTATATTCTTTTCAATTAAATCAAAAATAACTCCTGCAAAAAGTAAAGGAAAAATTGAAATGACATTAAGAACAATTTGTTTTCTAGAATTATATTCTACAATTTTTGAAGCATTAAAGACTTTGCCAATCCATTCTCTATAGACTGCAAAAGGCAATTGCTCCATAATGATTATTAAACAATGAAAAATAATTACAATCCAAACAACAAAATGATTATTAAAAAAATAACCAACAAGTGCCAGAGGTATCCAAAAGATTGCTTGAAGTAGAGTGAAAAATAAAATAAAATGTTTTTCTGATTTAAAATGTTTTAAAAGGTCATAAGAAAATAACACAAAAAAAGAAGACACAAAAATAGGAAGAGTAGTTAAAAGTCCAATCTCCAAAGTGTTTGCTTTAAGAGTAATAAGATAAGGAACTAGAAAGACAACACCGATATAGTACATTATAGCCCAAGTAATTCCTTCCCATATATAATATTTAAGATCTGATTTTTGTTGTTCTGGCGTTTGTTTAAAATGCATATCTTTTCTTTCTTTTAAATTATATATTTATGAAAGAGAAATATGTTTTTAAAGCTTGTTAAAATAATTAATGCTCGGAACGGGATTCGGACCCGTGTTATTAGCGTGAGAGGCTAATGTGCTTGACCGGGCTACACTATCCGAGCAAATTATATATAATTAAATACCTAAATATTTAAAAATGGAGTAATTATTCTATACTCCAAAATTTTGTAGTATTATTTATTTTAATTAATATATCAAATATCAAAACAAATAACAAACCAATAATTATTGTAAAAATCCACTCTTTAAGATGAAGTCCTGTTAGACCAAAGATTGTGTTAAGTGGAGTATAGATTACAATAATTGCTGAAATTAGAGAGAATACTGAAGCATAAAACAAATATTTGTTTGTAAGTAATGATCTGGAAAATACGCCTTTTCTAAAAGATCTAAATGAAAACCCTCCAAATATCTCAAGCGTGATTAGTGTTAAAAATGCTGTTGTTGTTGCATTTATTGCACTATATCCAAATACATTAAAAGATAAATAGAACATACTTAGAACAAATACAGTTCTTAAAATTCCAGCAAATAATATTAAATATATTAAATTTTTTGTTATAAGACTTCTTTTTCTCGGTTTCTCTTGCATTATGTCAGGAGAAGATGGATTAAAGCTTAATGCAATAGCGGCAAAGTCATCTGTGATGATATTTATGAACAATATCTGTAAAGGTAGAAGGATAGGAATAGGCCAACCATATTTTGCTGCAAGCAAAATACCAAAGAAAATAACTAAAAGTTCAGAAAGATTACAAGACAGTTGAAAAGACATAAATTTTCTAATGTTAGCAAATATTGTTCTTCCTTCTTTAATAGCGTAAACAATTGTTGCAAAGTTATCGTCTTTTAAAGTTAGATCAGCAACAGAACGAGAAACGTCTGTTCCTGCTTTACCCATAGCCACACCAACATGCGCTTCTTTAAGAGCAGGAGCGTCATTAACCCCGTCTCCTGTCATTGTTACTATTTCTCCGTTTTCTTTTAAAGCTTTAACTATTCTTAACTTATGTTCTGGTCTTACTCTTGCAAACACAGAAACTTCTTCAATAACTCTGGTAAGTTCATCGTCTGAAAGTTGATCAATTTCAAAACCTTCTAATACTTTTCCTTCATCTAAACCAATTTCTTTAGCAATCGCTATTGCAGTTTCTTTATTGTCTCCAGTTATCATCTTTACTTTTATTCCTGCTTTTTTACATTGTAAGATTGTTTCTTTTACTTCTTCTCTTGGTGGGTCTTCCATACCTACAAAACCGATAAATATAAAGTCATTTTCTAAATCCGATAAATTGTTTTCCTTATAGGCAAACGCTAGAGTCCTTAATGCTCTTTTTGCCATTATTTGATTTTGTTCTAATATTTCTGTTTTTTCTTTATTTGTTATTTTATGTATTTTTCCATTTCTTAAAATGTGTGTTGATTTATTTAATATTATTTTTAAAGCTCCTTTGATATATGCTCTTTTTTCGTTTTTTTCTTTAACTAATACACTCATCATTTTATTTTCTGAAGAAAATGGAAGTTCTTCTTCTCTAACAAAATTATAATCTTCTTTAAAGATTCTAGCTTTAGAAGATAAGACTAAAAGTGCAGCTTCTGTTGGACTTCCTAATATCTTATATCCTGATTGGTTAGGGATTTCTTGAATTAATGAGTCGTTACAAATGACTGCTGATTTTAGTAGAAATTGTAAGTCTTCTTCTTTTGATAGGTCTATTGCTTTATTGTTTTTTTTAAATTCTCCTTTATTATCAAAACCAACACCTGCAACATCATAAACAGAATCATTTAAAAATATCTTTCTAACAGTCATTTCTCCTTTTGTTATTGTTCCTGTTTTGTCTGAACAAATTACAGTTGTCTCTCCTAAGGTTTCAATAATTGACATTCTGTTAACAACTGCGTTTTTCTTTGCCATTCTGTAGGCTCCAGAAGATAATGTTGTTACTAAGACTACAGGGAAGCCTTCTGGAAATACTGAAACTGAGATTGCTATAATTAATATTAATACATTAACAATAACGTCTTTTGTTATTGCTGGTGACTTAAATAAAACTAGAAGACCTGTGATAACGGCAGAAGCCAGTCCCACCATTGCTAAAAATTTTGTAATTTTGTTTATTTTCTTTTGTAAAGGTAGTTCTTTTTCTGTTCCTGAGATCAGTTTAGCTATCTTTCCAAATTTTGTATTCATTCCTGTGTGTAAAACTTTAATTGTGCTTTTTCCAAGAACAACAAAAGAGCCCATAAAAACTAGATTTTCATCAAGATAATCTTCTGCATCTTTAGGAGCAATTACTTTTTTTACTTCCTTTGATTCTCCTGTTAATATTGATTCGTTTATTAGTATATTTTTTTGATCTAGGACATATCCATCAGCTGGCACTCTCTCTCCTGTTCTTAGAATTAATATGTCTCCAGGAACAATCTCTGACGACAATATTTCTTGCTCTTTTGAGTCTCTTATGACAAGAGACGTTTGGGTCATCATATTTTTAAGAGCAGCAACTGCTTTTTCTGCTTTATACTCTTGAATAAAACCTAGGCCAACGACAAAAACAACAACAACAATAATAGTATATGCTGTTGCTGATTTACCAACAATAAAGGAAAGAATAGTTGCACAGATTAAAAGATAGACCATAAAGTTACTTTTCACTTGTCTATATAAAACATCAAGCCAAGTAACTTTATTAATATCAACAATTTCATTATAACCATATTTCTGTAAATTCTCTTTAGCTTCCTTTGTTGTTAGTCCTGTATAGCTC
This sequence comes from uncultured archaeon, assembly GCA_964461425.1. GTDB lineage: Archaea > Iainarchaeota > Iainarchaeia > Iainarchaeales > CSSED10-239 > JAKQTP01. The sequence continues at coordinate 11,116 of CAYWUF010000001.1, forward strand.
ATAAATTTATTTTTTCTCCATAAATAGATATAAAATAGAAGAAGAAAAAGTATTTAAAGGTTATTAAATAAAAATCGATTATGCCTCGAGGCGGATTCGGACCGCCGATCTCCAGATTATGAGTCTGGCATTCTAACCGCTAAACTACCGAGGCGGAAAAACTAAAAAATAAGTATTTTCTTATTATAAGATTTAAGTATAAAAATATATATAAATCATTTGATTTTATAAGCGTCATTTAATTTGATTTCTTTTTTTAAAATTGTTTTTTCTATAGATATTATTTCTATTACATTATTTCAAAAATATTATTTTTTTAATGCAATTATTCTATATATTTCTTCAGGATATTGTTTTCTTTCTAAAAGATAAAAAGAATTATATTTAGATTCTGTTCTACTGTCGTTTATTTTAATTTTAGATAAATCTACTTTTTCTATTTTATAGATAAATAAATCATTTCTAAAAATACTTTCTAAATTTAATCTATATCTTAAAGTATCAAAAAAATAAATTATCAACTTACCTTTTGGTTTTAATTTTCTGTGAATTAATTTAACTACTTTTTCAGTATATTCTAAAGAACCGTTATATGCTTGAGAATTAATTTCCTTAGATTTTTTTACTGTTTCTAATAACCCACCCATTCCATGTTCTTCTTTATAATACCCTAGAGCAAAATCACTTGATACTAAATCTAAAGACCCATCTTTAAATTGATTTAAGCCATTAACAAAATCTGTTTTCATTTGTTTAAAATTTTCTGGTTTTGATTTAACTAGTCTTCTTTTTCTTAATATATCTAACGCTCTTGTTAATCTAATTGTGTCTTTGTGTAATATATTTCTGTCTTTTAAACTCTTTAAATCAATTCCAAAAAATTCAAAATCAGGAAATCTTTTGGCTAGTGTCTTTGAACGATAGGCTTTGTCTTCACCAACGTTACCTAAATGAACAACTCTTCTTTTTGGTCTAGAAGAAAGTGAAGGCATAACTTTACTCTTTTTTTATTTGTTTTGTCTCATCTTGATGGTTATCTCGTCTTTATCGTTAATCACAAAAAAAGTTTCAGAAAGTCCTAAAAAAACACCAGTTTCTAAAACCCCTGGGATGTTTCTTACAGAGTATTCAAATTCATCTAAACTGATATTTTTATCAATTGTTATTCTAGCTAGATAGTGACCAGTTTCTGTCTTAACAAAATTATCATCTGTGTCTTTAACAACTCTTGCTAGTCCATAACTTTGAAGATTTAATATTGTCCTCTCCCAAGCAAAAGAACTAATCTCAATATAAGCATCTTTGTCTATTTTTTCTACAAACTCATAATTGTTAACAACAACTATTAAGTTTAAAGCAGATTGAGCAATCATCTTATCTCTAATAAATGATTTTGTATTACTTTTTACAAAATTATTAAAACTATCAGCCTGACTACAAAATTCAATAGAAACATCAATTTCTTTATCACTAAGAGAGATAACAGTTTGTCCTAAACTATGCAGTTGATTTGCTTGTCTTGCTGTTGTTGCTACAAAGAATACTTTTTTTTTAGTAACTAATATTCTTTTTATAAACTCATCAATAAATTCTAAATCATACTCAGATGTTCCAACAGCTACTATTGCTTCATTTTTTATAAACTTTTCAAAAGCTTCTACAATTTTTGAAATATTCATTTTTAATTCTCTTTTTGTTTTATATATATAGAACACTATAGCCCTTTATATATTTTTCTTTTCAGATAATATTTAAGACAGATGATGATAATGAACACCTGCTGAAATTAATGATGACAAAATGGGCGGGCTGATGTCTTATTTCTTACTTTTTCGTTTATATTTTGTAATTGGGTAAGATGTGGTATTTTTAGACTCTGATTTTTTTTCTTTCTTTGGCTTACAAACAAATTTTGTATCTTCTTTTATTTCTTCTTTAATTACTTCTATTCTGTTTTGTTCTAAATGACTTATTCTTTTATTTAAAACATCTAGTTTTGAAGAAATTACTTCTGTGTTTGCAGAACCAATAGGTAATCTCTGTCTATTCATCTTTCTTTCTAGATATATTAAAAGTATATTTCCTATAGCAAAGATTGCTATTGCAACTAACAACGCAATTGTTAATGTTTCCATGTTTTTTAATCTCCTTTAAATTAAACAATAAATATTCTTCTTCTTCTCTATTATTAATCCTTCTTCTTTTATGAATTCTATAGCAATTCGTAATAATTCTATTTCATAATTTAATTTCTCAGATAATTCTTCAATACTAAAATTCTTTTGAAAATTTGAACTTAAAATACGCTCTCTTGTCTTCTCATAGAGTTTTACATCAACAACATAAAAACTGCCTTCAAATGATTTCATTCCTTTAATTTCGTTATTCTTAAATTTAATATAGAAGTCTTTAGAGAACTTATCGGCTGCCAATTGTGTCTTAATAATAACATATTTCTTTTTTATAAACTCTTTAATTATTAAATCAGCATTCTCTTCTGTTGTATTTCCTAAAACTTTTGCTTTTGTTTCTTGAATGGATTTATTTTCAAGGACTGGTTTATTTTCAACAGCTACAGGGCTATATTTTTCATTAACCACATAAATTGCTTTCTTATATTTCTCTGATTGTTTAAAAGTAATTATCTCTTTATCTTTTAACATTTCTTTAAAGATCTCTAAGTCTTCCTTCTTTAAAAGATCTTCAAAATTACCTTCTACTCTTTCTTTAAAGGAAAGGTCTTTGTCTTGAAGGATAGAAATTATTTTCTTTTTAATAAGGTCTTTTGAGGGGGATGGGTGTTTTACTAAAGGGGGTGTTGTGGCTACAGTTTGTCCAAGAAATGGTGTGTTTTTGTCTTTATTTAAAAAGACAACAACATCTTCATTAATTATTTTAATTTCTAAATCCTTACCAGTATATTCATCTAAATAATCAGATTCATTTTTATTATTAAAATTTAAAAAATAAGTGTTATTTTTCTTAATTATTTTCATAAGCTTTTAATCTCCCTCTTAATAATATTATTAAAGCTAAAGATTATAAAAACCTATTTTTTTAAACAAATTTAGGAATATTTCACTAAATTACTTTAATTTAATTAAATAATCGTCGATTTCTTCAAAAGAAACTGCACAACCATTAAATTTTAGAGCATACAGAGCAGATTTAAGATATTCTTTGTCAATAATAACATCCTTTAACAATCCTCTCTCATAAGCAAAAGACAATAAATCAACAGACCTAATAACAGAAACTTCTCCAATCATTGTCTTAAACTTAAGGTGCTTTTCAGCATTAAATTCAATATTTTGATTATGATGTTTCTTTTTTAAAATCTCTAAAAGAGCATCAGGGTCTTCAATTAACATTCTAGTTGTTCTTTCTTCAATAGCAAGACAGTTTGCATTTGTTAAAGCCAATAACGCTAAACATTCTGCTTCTCCAAAATCAACAATGTGAAGTGGTCTTCCACTTATATAAAAGATATTATTTGTAAGATTTAATATTTCTTTAGTCTTATCGTCTAAAGCTTTATCGCTTTTATAAATATCAAAAACAAAGTCATTCAATTGATCGTTTATTCTTAATGAGCTTAATTTAAATCTCATATTATTTCTTACTCTATCAATACATTCGTATTTTACTCCTGTAGTAATTACAAATTCTCCAATCTTTTCTTTTATTTCAGAAAAAACAGGCAATAGGCAAGTTTGTGAAAAACCAATTAAAACTCCTGTGTCAAATACAATTTTCATTTTTAAATTACTCCGGTATATTTTCTTTTAAGAAATTAACTCTCTCTTTTATTGTTCTATTTCTTAAATCTTCATCAGACATCTTTGTTTGTCCAATAAGTTCCATAACATGATCTTTATCCGCAGATAAAAGATTTGTTGCTTGAGAGATAGACAACCCATAAGCATAAGCACTAGATGCTAATTTGTTTCTTGCATTAAAGACAACGTCGTGTATAAAGTGACCAAGTAATTGATCTGTCTTTTCTATAGCGTTTTCTATTTCTTTAATCTTAGCATCATATTCAGTTTTATCTTCTTTCTTACTAAACTCAATTGCTTTTTGTAAATCTAAAATCATCTTTTCTCTAAATGGTTTCCAATTAGGACTATTAAAAATGTGTTTCTTAGATAATAATTTTCTAAAAGAATATGCAATTAATGAAAGTTCAATAATGTCTTTTCTAAAACTAATTATTCCTTCTTCTAAAAGTTTTTCGTCAATTCTATGTAGTTTTTCTAGATCGTTATTTCTAAATAAATCTAAAATAGTAGTTAATATCTTATCTAGATTTTTAAAATCTAAAGATGAAATAAAAGGGTCTATTCTGTTTTGTTTAGAGTCTTTTTGAAAGTTATTGTTTTTTGTTTGTGGCTGTCCGCCTTTTAAATTAGTAAATTTATTAAATCTCTGTTTATTACTATCATTCCATTGATGATTAAACCCAGATTTAGGTGCTGTTCTTCTAGCGTTAATAAAAGAAACATTGTCTCCTTGTTCTCTTGAGTTATGCTTTACTTTGTGTTTTCCTGAACTATTTCTTCTACTCATCAAATAAAACTTCCTTGTTATTTATTATTTTTCATATATATATAAATCAAATATATTTAAATACCTTTATTTTATATATTATATAGCATTTAAAAAATAAAAAGGAAAAATTATGGGTTTATATAATGAAAAAATAGAAGGGTTAGGAAAAATTAAAAAAGATAAACTGTACATGCTTATAGGTGCTGGTGCATTTATTACAATCATTTTAATATTACTTTTAATATTTGCTATTGATTGGTCAAATATTACAGATGGATTTAAAGGAAGTAATCTTTCTTTAAAATTTAGTAAAAATCCATATACTTTAAACAAAGACACAAATTTAAAAATTCTAACAACAATAAAAAACAATAGCGAAATTGATTCTGAAAATGCAAGCATAACAATTGTGCCTGTTGAGAATATATTTTACATAACTTGTGAAAATTCAGAAACTGGAAATAATAAAGTAGTTATTCCAATAATTGCAAAAGACACAACTAGAACAATAAGTTGTGATGTTAAGGTTTCTCCAGATATTACAGCTTCAGAAATACTTGCAGGAACTTATAGTTTTGATGTTGTTTACAGTTTAAATTCTGAAAATTTTAAAAAGAGAACAAAATTAACTATAAAGAAATAATTGTGATTAAATATGTTAAATAACTTTGTAAAAGGATTAAAGGTATTTTTAAATAAAAAAATAATATTTATCTCATTATTATTTATAATAACAATATTTTGTTTTAATTATATCTCAAACACAATAGCAGAAAGCTTGGTTGTGGGTGTAAGTTTACCAGAATATCCTTCTTTTCTTATAAACTATTATGGTTTAGATCTATTATGGCTATTACTAGGAGTAATTGCTTTAATGTTTATTGGAAATTATGCAACTTATTTAATTTCTCATTTAATAAATAATTCTAAAAAAGATATATTTAAAGATATAAAGTCTTGTTTAATTTATACTTTAATAATTTGTTTGTTTTTTTCTTGTTTAACAATATTAATTTATTTTTCTATAATTAATATTAATTTATTTACAATAATTCTTTTAATTGTTATAACAATTCTAGCAATTATTCTTTCATTAATTACAAACTTTGCAATTTTGTTCTTACCAGTAACTAAAACAATTAAGGAGTCTTTTAAAAACTCTTGGGGATTTATTAAGAAAAAGTTTTGGTTAATTATAGTTATGTTAATCCTACTTGGTTTAATTAATGTAACAGTTAGTTATTTCTTTGATATGTTTATAAAAAAAATATCTAATGAGAATATCAAAGTTATTCTATTTATTTTTGTTAATTTAATTTTAACAATATATACAACTGCTGTTCTTTCTTCTTTTATTAAGAAGAAAAAATAGTTTTTCTTTTTTTAAATTTAATCGTTGATTAAAGAAAATAAATACATGGGCATATAAAGTAAATGATTTTTATACTCAACATCTAAATAATCACCAATTATTATTGCACCTTTACTAATTTGATTTTTAGTTTTATTCTTACCAATTTCAAATTTAATGTTTTTTACTAAATAATCATATCCATCTTGATTGTAATTGTATGCAAATTTAATTCCTGCAATCTTTAATATTAAACCAAACATATCTTCTCTTGAGAAACCAACAACAGAACTTTCATTTATCTCATTTAAAGCCATTCTTATTCCTGGAGAAGAGAATAAAATTTTTTTATTGCTTCTAAGCTCTCTTGTTGGAACAACGTCTTGAACTACGTATAACAATTCTGATTTCTCTAAAAGATCAATAATTTTAACAACCATATCTCTTTTTACTCCTAAATTATTTGAAATACTAGTGTAGTTTATCTTTTCAGCAGAACTTAAAAATTTAATTATTATTTCTGCATTTTTTAATTGTTCGGTATAAAGATTATCTATTTGAGGCATGTCCTTGTATATTACTTTTTCTACTAATTGCCTAATCTTATCTTTTTTATTTACTTCTTCAAGAAGAAATGGTAATTGGTCTTCATAATATGATTTAAACAAAGAATAAAGATTTTTAGGTAATTTTTGCTTAATTAAAGATAATTCTAAAAATAACTTTTCTTGATCTTTATCTAAGAAAATACTAAAATCAATTTTTTGATCTATTGTAATTTTATTTTTTAAAGTTAAATATTCTCTAAAAGACAATGGATTCAACTTGTAAATATCTAATCTTCTTGAAAGATCTTGAGATATCTTATTTAATTGCATAGCTGAAGATCCAGAAATTAGATATAATATGTTCTGATTAGTATCAGCTTCAATTTTTAATTTAATCTGCCAATCAGAAAGATACAATATTTCATCAATAATTACAACCTTTTTATCATAAGCCTTAGAAATTTCTGTTAGATCAGAAATATCAACAGATTTTGTTTTAAGAAAATCTCCACTAGTATATAATCCATTGTATTTTTTAGCAATTGTCTTTAGTATTGTAGTTTTACCTGTGCCTCTAAGTCCAGTTATTAATATTATGTTAAGTCCACGTTTCTTGAAAAAGTGATTAACCTTATTTTCTATTTCTTTAAATATAAATCTTTGAGATTCAGTAAAATCATCTAAATTATTAGAATTATATTTTAAAACATCTTTAATTATATTTGCATCCATAAAATATATAGATTACAAAAGATTTAAATATAGTGCGATTTAAATCGCGATAAATAGCACATTATGGCGATTTTATCCGCGATAAAATAATAGTTATTTTTCTAGTCTAGTCTGATGACAAGAAAGAAATTTTAAATAAAAGAAAAATTTTCATTCTTCTTTAAAATAAGAAAAAAATCCGTTTTAAAGATTTTATTACGGATTAAGAATAGGAAATTGTGCCTTTGAACTGTCTTATTTCTAAGATTTGACCTCTAAATTGTTTGAATCTTCAATTTGGTTTTAACTCGAACCCTTAGTATCAGAAAACTTAAACAGTCGCAATTGCTCGCTTCTGCCTTACATTACTGACCTATCAAACCGGTGTTTTTCCGGAGTTCTCGTCCTGTATCTCTACAGAAATGGCTGTCTCGTCTTAGGGACTGCTTCGAGCTTAGATGCTTTCAGCTCTTATCAGTTACAGCGTAGCTACCCGACAGTGCCTTGTCAGACAATCGGTACACCAGAGACTGCGACGCGCCGTTCCTCTCGTACTAAACGCATCTTCCCTTCAGACAACCTACGCTGCCAATAGATAGGAACCAAACTGACTCGCATCGTTCTTAACCCAACTAACGTACGGCTTTAATGAGTGAACACCTCCACCCTTGGCTAATTATGCCCAGCCAGGATGCCGTGAGCCGACAGCGAGGTAGCAAACCGCGGGGTCGATGTGAACTCTTGCCCGCGACGACTCAGTTACCCCCAGGGTAAGTTTACTGTCAGACTAGGCCCCCACTAATAGGGACACTAGCGTTCGCTAGACCCATATTTCTATCCTGCGTTTCGTGCTTTGAGAAACACAGTTAAGCATGCTTTTGGTCTTGTCCTCTACAGCAGATTTCTGACCTGCTTGAGCATACCTTTGGACACCCCTGATATTTTTTCAGGGGTGTACCGCCCCAGTCAAACTACCAAATCAAATGCTGTCCGTTAATAAAAACGTCAAGTTGTATGTTTTACACTAGATGGTGTTACATTGTTGTCTATCTACCCCCTAGCGAGAATAGCATAAGCGACTCCCATCTACGCTCTATAGTGCAAAAAATACAACCACATCAGACTGTAGTAAACCTCCATGGGGTCTTATCCTCCCATTGACAGTTCGTGGCGTATTCACCACGTGTGCAAGTTCACTAGGCTCAAACTTGGGACAGCGATAATCTCGTTACTTCCTTGGTGCAAGCCGGCAATTAACCGGCAAGGTATTACGCTACCATGAGAGCCTCAGAGTTAGGCCCGCTCTTTACCAGCGCTTAGATCAGTTGGACCTGATTTTCACGTACTAGCAGTGAGCAGAGGTCAGTGACTATACGCACCGTTTCCGGCTAGCAGTCACCTGTGTTTTTGATAAACAGTCGGACTATCCTTGTGACTAAGACTTACAGTTTACTCAACCGTAAGCACCCCTTATACCTAAGATACAGGGCTAATATTGCCGAATTCCCTTAATTTAATTATCCTATTACGCCTTAGCTTACTCAGCTAGAGACACCTTTCTCGGTTCTTGGTACGATTAATAAAACACTGCATAGTTTCCTTTTCAGGGGCTCTTGGCCTCGATAAAAGATCTCTCCCATTCATACCTTTAATCTGTTTCTCATCATTATGATTCTCCACAGATTCGTGGTATTTAGATGTGCAAGACAAGCACACTCCACCTTGCCAAAAACGTTAGAAACTATACTTGCGTTACCACACGTGTTTTACCAGTACAGGAATATGAACCTGTTTCCCTTTCGATATAATCGTTTTACGAAATATCTTAGGATCGACTTACCCTTAGCTAAAGATTAGTGCTAAGGAACCCTTGCTCCTTCGGCGGAAAAGATTCTCACTTTTCTTTGATGTTACTATCGCGAGGATCCATATCTTTGGCAGATCCACCGGAACTTACGCCCCATCTTCTGCTCTACCAAAGCACCTATCTATCAGATCACATTAGTATGTGCTCTATGATATCGGTGGTTAGCTTAGCCCCGTTAATTTTCAGGGCATCTATCCTAGATTGGTGAGCTATTACGCACTCTTTAAAGGGTGGCTGCTTCTAAGCCAACCTCCCAATTGTCTTAGGATAAACACTCCTTTCCAGTTAACACTTAGCCAACACTTAAGGACCTTAATCACAGTCTGGGTTTTTCCCCTTTAGGATAAGCAGATTACCCGCCCACCCCGACTCCGATCTTCAACGACGATAATACATTCGGAGTTTGACAAGAAAGCCAAAAATTTCTTTTCGATACTTTCTAATCAGTATCTCTACCATATTATCTATCTCCAATCAGGCAATCCTTAGGGATTTTTCGATAGGAACCCGCTAGCACCAGATTAGATTACTCTCTCAGTACTATTCCCAAGTCACACGAGTAGTTAGACTAACACCGCTACGGACCTCCAGCAACCAGTTGGCTGCCTTCATCCTGCTCAGGAATTTATCATCTGGTTTCGGGTTATCTCCCTGTGACTAATGGCGCAGTTAACACCACTTCCCTGAATCAATAAAGATCTGCGGAAAATCGGTTTCCCTTCGGCACAATGATTTCCTCATTTAGCCTTGCCACAAAGAAATACTCCCTCGCCCGTGCTTCGTGACGGATAGTGTAACCCTGTTCCAGTAAAACTCGCTTTTGCAGTTACCCACAATCACTCATGTTTCACCTTCATAACTTTCAGGCCACACCCGAACAGTGGCTAATTAATTTCAAGTGCTTATTTACCCTCCGTTAGGAGTACTTTTCAACTTTCCCTCACGGTACTCATTCTCTATCGGTCTTGTAGAATATTTAGAATTAGCAGTAAGTGCCTGCCAACTTCCTACGCGATATCCAACGCGCAGTACTCTTGATACTCAAAAATCTTCTCGAAATAACTTATATCTACGGGGCTATCACCCTCTATTGCATAGCTTTCCAGCTAACTTCGATTTCGTTTTCAAGAAGTAAATGAGTCTACCCCACATGTCTCCTATGTTACCATAAGAGATTCGGTTTGTCCTCTACCGCTTTCGGTCGATCTTATTCACGGTATCACTATTGTTTTCTTTTCCTCTAGGTACTAAGATGCTTCAGTTCCCTAGGTTCCCATCCAAGTTTGACCTTGGACAATTCGAGCATCTTGGGATCAAAGATTGCATGCATCTCCCCCAAGCTTATCGCAGCTTGCCACGCTCTTCATCGGTCTACAAGCCAAGTTATCCATTAATTAGCTCTACATAAAATCAAATTTTTTGTGAAAATTCTTTTCAATTTAATAGTCAAATTTTATAATAAACTTGAACACATGGCACAATTTCCTACTCTCTCATCCCGTAAATGTAATAATTGCCAAAAATGTTAAGTTAACAAATTTTGACAACTGGTTTTTTCTAAAAGATTTAAAACGGTCGAATTCTAGAATAAAATAACTTATCTAGAATAACATAATTATGTAGCGACAGGTTTATAAATAGATGTGTTGACCACGACTAAATTTTGCTTTATTTCCAAAATAGAGCCAATATCAGTCTTTTTTAATTTTTAGAGGCAATAAAACCCCCTTTTCTCTTAAAAAAGAATTAATTAAATAATAAATAGAAAATAAAGGATAATTTATCCTTTACTGCTTCAATTT
>CAYWUF010000002.1:0-17937 GCA_964461425.1 uncultured archaeon
TAAATCTTTTGGCATGTCCATAGATAAAAAAGTTTTTGCTGCTTTTCTTTTAATTTCTAGAGAAGCTCCTGGAAGTTCATTTAAACTAAAAACTAAGTCGTTTGCTTTTTCTCTTGTTGTTATTTTTTGACCATGGGCAATACAATCTAGGTCTATGGCTAACGTATTAACTTTGTTTAAAGAAGTAACAACGTCTCCTGCAAAACCAAACTTTTCTGCAATTTTTAATCGCACCCAACAAAATTCTTTTATATATTTATTTAAAACTTCTGGATTTGACAAAATTTTTAAAACATTTTTATAATCTAATCCGTGTTTTAATTTAGAACCTTTTTTCTTAGAATAAAACGCTTGAGAAACCATTACCCATTCAGGGGCACCATCAAAATTTATTTTAACCATTGCTGCTTTTGGAAATAGTTTTGCGCGTGCAGATCTGTTTGGATAATCTTTATCTGGCATTAAACTTATTTCTCTTAAGCCATCAATTACGTTTTGATAGATTCTTGCTTTTTGATCATTTATTTCAGCATGCGCTTCAAATCTTTTAATTGCAACTGTTTTAACAGAAGTTTTTAATCCGTCTTGAAATACAACTTTTCCTAAATAAACTGTTCCAAAAACGCCAGCACCTAATATCTTTAATTCACCTTTTTTATCTTTTGCAAATTTAAAAGATTTTATTTGATTACTTGTGTGTATTCCTTTCTCTGAAGAAACAAACGGCTGTTTTGTAAGAAGTATTTCTTTTTTAACAACGTTTTTTTTTCTTAACATATCTATCTTATTTAATTAAATATTTTTGTCGATTATCTAGAAGTAATTGTTTTAATTCAGAATGCATTTCGTGCTTTAATAAAGCCCTAAATAACCTATTATATTCTTTATTTAAATTTGGAGGCGATTCTTTTGGTTTGATTAAATAAATGTGGTTTTTTAAACCTAGCAAAATATCATTTGCAATTTCGGATTTTGTTTTTCTAAGACTTGTATCAATAACCATTGCTAAATCAATATCCATAGGAATAAAGCTACTTTCTTTATGATGTGAAAAAATATCTGTGACTGTAGAAATTTGTTCTGAATTAATAAATCCTTTCTCTCCAAGTTTTAATAATATCCAAGTAAATTCAGAAGGATTTGCATTATAATCTACCGTCTTGGTATTTCCAAACTTAGGGGCGGTACCCTTAACAAAAGCTTGAGAAACTAAAACCCATTCAGGACCATTACCTAAATCTGTTTTAACCATTCCCATCTTTGGAAGCATTCTTGCTTTCCCTATTTGCCTATTTGGAAAAGCTACGTCGTGTTCTAATTCTATTTGTCTTAATCCGTTTATAACTTTTTGATATTTTCGAGCAGTAACATCATCTAGTTTAAGTAGGCCTTTATAAAATCTCTTTATTATAACTCTTTTTCGCACTCCATTTTTAAAAATTAGATTGCCAAGATAGACGTCATGAAAACCACCACCTAAACGAACAGGTTCTCCTTTTTCATTTAATCTTAAAGACAACCTTCTAACGTCTGTGTGTTTAAGTTCTGTGTGTGGTTTTATTTTAAAAAGAATATTTTTCTTTTTAAATAAAGATTTAATACTACGAAATAATGGAGCCATAAATCACCTAATGTAACTAACTGGCGCATCTTTTTTCTTTTGAAGTTCTTTAATTTTACCTTGTATCTCTGTAAATGATTCTTCTATCTTTTTTGCTTGAGTATCAATCTTTTTCATGTCTACTTTAAAATCAAACAAATCACAAACTACTCCAAGAATTGCTCTTGCCGAACCTTGATCTCCAAAAATCAATTTTTGATCAGTTTCTCCCATGAAACAACAACCAGTAATTTTGTATTTATAGTGAGCAATACCAATTAACAATCCAGCAACACCCGAAATTAAAGTATCTGTTTCTCCATCATCAAAAATAACGGATTTTATTTTCTTGTCTTTTAGTTTCTTTTTTGTATCTTTGTCACTAGCAACTGCAAGAACTCTTGGTTTTTGATTTAGTCTTTTTTCTCCAATGTTAAGTCCTGCAAAAGTGTATATTTCTTTAACTCCTTGAGACTTACAAAATTTAGCAATACTTTCTGAAAACTCATAATGCTCTGAACTATTAGAAATATTAGAAAGATTAGGTTGAACTGGGCCAACAAGAAATAAATAGTCTCTTGTTTTTCCTTTGTATAAAAATATTTGATCAGAAATTAATTCAAGAGTTGAACTTTTAGCATGAACTGCTGGAGGGAAGGTGTCTGAAACAAGTAAAGCGTATTCTGTAGTCTTTGGTTTAAGTTCACTAACCAAGTAATCTAAAGCAATCTTACCCACTAAGCCAATGCCTGGAAGCCCAACAAGCATTACTGGGTTTTTTAATTTCTGTTGTTTAATAACATTTATTTTTGTAACCATTTATTTTCACAATTTAATTTTTAGACTTTTCTTGAACTGTAGCTTTAAAGTTTGAACCTTTAAATGTTTTTTCTAAAGACGAAATTATTTCTTGCATTTTCTTTGATGCTAATTTATAGTCTTTTGTTCTAACTGATAATTCAAACTTACCAGAAGAAACATAAACTATTTCTGCTTCTGGGTAATCAGTTATAATTTTAGCCAAACCTTTTTTTATAACTTCGACGCCATTTTCTAAAGGGCTTGAAATGTCTAAAAGTGCAGTTAATTTCTTGTCTTTAATTGTTATACTTCTGTTTAGAATATCCAGTAATTTTGTTTCATATTTTTTATTAATCTCAGGATAATGTTTTATTCCGTTTTTTAAAATGTTTATAAAACCTGTATAAAGACTTAAATCTTGCTCTAATATTGGTTCAGCCACATCTCTCCAGACCTCATCTTCACTTAAAGATAATTCTTTAGCAACTGCTGACAACAGACTCTGTGCTCTTTTAAATAATCTGTAGTCTGAAATCTTTCTTTTTTCTTCAGCTGAAGTTACTCTGTTAAAGGAAAGATCTATCTGATTTTTATAAGTATCAATATGTAAGACTTTACCAGCTCTTATCTGATTTAACTTTACGTGATTGTGAATGTTTTTTACCCAAGTTGATGAAACTTGAGAAACGTGCACAAACGCTTCAGTGTCGTCATACTCTAAAAGAGAAGCAAACACCCCGTAGTCGTTAATCTTTGTAACTTTACAAATTACTATGTCTGAAATTTTTGGATAATCTACCATTTTTTAATCACGTCTATTCTATTTTTTTAACTATATTTTTTGAAAATAATATTGCAAATATATTTTCTGGAATCTCACAAACACAGTCTTTATCAAAAGGCCCGTATTCTTTCATATCTGAACCGATAAACGCAGGGATGTTTGAAAGTGCTGTTGCTTTAATTAAGTTTGATCTTTTTTCTTGTTTGTTATTTTTTAAACCAAACAGACCATCAGTGTGTTCTGCTTGTTTATCTAAAAGTTTAAGTGTATCTTTTACAAAATCAATCTCAAAATCAATTAAATTGTCTTCAGAACAATCTTTTGTTCTACTATATGTTAAACATAAATTTAAACATTTCTTTAATCTAATCTCTCTAATTTTTGTTACTGTTTGTTTTAAAGTTTCAAATTTCTTTAAATCTGCTTGAGAAAAATTTTCAATAGCAGAAACATATTTTGTTTTTTCTATATTAATGAATTTCTTTAGTTCTTTATAAAAATTGGGATCTAATTTTGATAACTTAGGAGATTTTCCCTCTAACCTGTATATTTTTGAAAGTTCATCGTAATCAATAGTGTATTCGTTCATATGCAAACCCCCTTTAATAATAAATAAACACTGACTGCTTCTGGAAGATCAAGTCTTTCGCCAAGAGAATATGGACCATATTCTTTATTTAAAAATTTAAACTTATTAATTGGTCTTGTAATCTCTATTCTTTTAACTTTATCTTCCCTAAATATCACAGCATCAGAGAACGGATCAAATTTTTCTAAATCTTCTCTAGTTTTTATTAAACTTGATAATAATCCTGTTCCGCCGTGAATGGTTTCTGGCATTCTCATAATCTTGTAAATGTCACTAGAAGACATCGGATCAATTCTAAAACTAATTTTAGAAATTGCTAGATTTAATAAGTCTTCCCAGAATTTGGCATCACTTTTTGAATCCTTAGAAAAACCATGCCATAATATATTATAATCCATTTTGTTTAAAATAACTTCCTTATTGTCAATAATCTTAGTTGCTTTTGCTTTTGTTAGATTAAAGTCATTAATCAGTTGCTCTTTTGTTGTTTCTTGAATATATTCCTTTAAGAAAGTTAATAATTTACTAGACAGCCCTAGAGATTTAGGGCTTGGACAAAACCATTGTTTGTCTTTAAACTCAAAGCCAAGTAGTTTTAAATCTAAGTTTTTACCTAAGATATAATTCATCATTTGAAGACGAGAAGACTTAGATAAAGGAATTATTGATTTATCTGTCACTCTTAGATGATAACCCTTTGAACCAGAGAACGAAATAATAAAAGTTTTTGGATCAAGATTAAAATCAGTTTCTAAAAAATCCATTAATCTTAGAGTTTCTTTTTTTGCATGACCTAAGCATTTGTCACAAACCCACTCTATAATTTCTGTTTTTCCTTGACATTCTGGACAAACATCTTTATGACCATTTCCAAAAGCTTGACAGCTCTTACAAAACCAAACATCGTGCTCGTTTTTACAAGGCAGGTCAAAGTCATCTGCATCAAATTCATAAACTATGTCTGCTCCAAATAGCTCTTTGTTCTCCATTGGTCTTCTGTCTGGGTGTTTATAGTACCCAACAGAATAAGATACATAAAAAGGGGTCTTTTCCACTAAATATTTATTTAAACCTGTAACGTCTCTAAAAGAAATATGCCTTGAACTTATCTTTTTTCCAAACTCTCCAATACCCACTTCTCTTGTTTCAATTGCTATTGGATTAGCTACTGGGTTGTTTCTATAGTAATTTCTGAACAGGTCTCTTAGATAAGAAACAGTATATTGATTAAGTTCTGGTTCAGACATATATAATATATAAGAATAAAGGTATTTAAATCTGGTTTTTTAATAAAAGCTTCCTGTTTTGTAATTAAAATTATGTCCTGGATGAGAAAAAGGTCTAATCTTTATACCCCATTTTTTTTCTATATCTAAAAATATTTCTCTTAAATCTTTTGTTTTTGAATTTTTTAATCTAGTTTCAAAGTCAAAATCCTTCTCAATCATTGTATTAAGATATCTTCTTACTTTTCCACTCTCTTGTAAAAAGAACAAATCAGCATTAAATCTTTCAAGTGGTAGCGGTTGTCGCCCGTTTTTTTTTGCAAATTCTAAATAAGCATCATATATATGCCCTTTTAATTGTTTATCTAATGAATCTTTTTTGAAGAGGATGTGCAATCTTCCAAGCTCTTTTCCAGTTTTAAAATGAATTGAAGAAACTACTGCTCTGTTCATTTTACCACCCGTTGTTAAATTATTATCTACCCACCCTAAAAAATCAAAAGGGCCTGGTGTTGATTCACAATAAACTTTAGGGTCGCAAAAATGGGTGTGTATTTGAGTGTACTCACCTTTAGAATAAATTGGTTTATCGTCAAATATCACACTAATTTTATCAGCTTTAATAGTTTCATCAATAAATTTTTCTCTTGGTTTTTTAAATCCACAAACCTCTGTTTTAGCTTTCCTAGAAACAGATTCAATTTGTTCTTTAAATGTTTTTTTAGATTTTATAAAGCTTTTCGGAATTTTAATTTTTTGCTTAAATCTAAAACGCATATTTATTCCTCAATTATTCTTGATACACCATCATTTTCTTTATCTCTCTCTATTGTGAATTTTGTAGCGTTTGTTGTTTCTAATAACTTTGAATCGTGTGTTACTATAAATATCTGATCAACTAACTCTGGAAGATCTTTGTCAAGAATTGTTGAAAGCATAGAGATGGTTTTGTTATCTAGATTGTGTGTTGGTTCATCAAGGATTAACAGCCCTAGCTTTTTTGTAAGAGACAAAGCAATTGCAACTCTTATACTTAGCGCTGCACAAGTTCTTTCGCCCCCGCTTAACAAACCTTCAACTCTTATCCAGGTATTGTCTCTTGTTTGAACTTCAAGGACATAATCATTTTCTGCTCTTAACCTTGCTGACAAGTAATCGCCGTAAGGATAAACTTTTGGCCAGATAAGTTCTAGAGTCTTATTGATATTATCAACTAAGACTTTTCTTAATTGGTTTTGGCTACTCTCGATTGCTGTTGTAAAATAAGATACGTCTTGTGTGTTTCTTTCTTGCGTTTCTACTTTTGATTGAAGAGTTGTTTCTTCACTCTTTAGCTTTTGATATCTTTCTGTTGTTAGTTTTAAATTTTGTTCTTGTTTATCAAGCGTTATTTTTTGTGAATGTAAATGTGTGCTTTTCAGTTCTATATTTTTAAAATCAGTAAAGATTGAAAGATATTTTTCTTCAGAGAAATCTAAAGATTTAATCTTAGAATTGATTTCTTCTAATTTATTTACAATTTCTTTTTTCTTTTCAAGTAGTTTAGTATAATCAATGTTTTCAGAGATTTGCTTTAATTGCTCTTGTAAATCTTTTGTTTCTTTTTTATCTGGAATCTCTTTTTGTTTTAATTCTAGATCTTCTTTTAAAGACAACAACTCTTTTTCTTTTTTTAATTGCTCTTCAAGTCTTTGCTTTAACGTTATGTTTTCTTGTGCTTTTTTTTCTTTTAAACTAAGAGTAGTTTTTTGTTGTTGTAAACTTTTTAAATTGTTCTCAATAACACCAACTGCGTTTTTTGTTTCAATTTCTAATTGTTGTTTCTCTTTTAACTTTTGTTCGATTTGTTCTTTTGTTAGTTGAGAATCACAAACAGGACAAACCGAAAAACCCTTTTTTAATTCTTCAATTGATTTAGTTAGATCTTTAAACAGAGTTTGCTTTTCTAATTTTGATTGATTTAGATTAAGAAGATTTTCTTCTAGTTCTTCTTTTTCTTTTTGTATTTTTTGCAAATCTATTTCTTCTATTTTAGAAATCAAGTTTTCTTTTTCTTTAGCTAGGAGTTGAAGTTGCTCGTTATAAAACGTATGCTGGTTTTCTAGATTTTTAATTGTAATTTCTGATTTTTTATTCTCTTCTTCTATTTCTTTAATTTTTTCTTCTAATTGTTTCTTTTTAATATCTAAATCGTTCAATGATTCAGCAAACTCAGGTACTTTCTTTTCATCTAATTGAGAAAGAGTTTCTGAAAACTTTGAATCAAGAATTGTTTTTTCAGATTTAAAGATTTCAAATCTCTGTTTCTTTTCTTTTTCTAAAAAGTATTCTGATTCAATTGTTCTTTTCTTTTGTTCTTGATCAGTTATTTCTTTTTCTAAAGCTTGTTTGTTAATGTATAGTTCTTTTTTTTCAGTTTCAATTACTTCTAGATTAAAACCCTGCAATTGATCTTTAATTTGTTTTAATAACGCTTGTTGCTTATCTTTATCAAAAGAGATTAATCTTGATAACTCTCTAGAATTAATCTTAATGTTTTCTAAATTGTTAATACCAAAAAGAGAATCAAACTGTTCTTTTCTTTTTCCAGGTTGTATTTTTAAAAAATAATCTATTTCGTTTTGTTCTGAATATACAATTTTTATAAACAGATTATAGTCTATGTCTAGAATGGCAGAAATCTTGTCGTTGACATCTGTTTGTTTTGGACCGGCTAGAAGTTTGTCGTTTAGATAGAGTTTTGCTGTGTTTGTTTTTTCTGAAAATATTTCTCTTTCTACTTTGTAGTTGCTTGAGTCATATTCAAAGGACAAAGTAACTTTCGCATTATCTTTCTTAACTGGTTTAAACATAATAGTTTCTGACAAAGTAAGTTTCTTTGTTTGAAGAGCAGGGTATGTTCCATAAAGAGCATAGCAAATCGCATCAACAACACTTGATTTTCCTGCGCCAATCTTACCTACAAATATATTTGTGCCTTTTGTAAAATTAATTACTGAACTATGATGTACTTTCCAGTTTTCAAGAGAAAGTGATTTTAGCATAATAATATTAAGATATAAAGTCTTAAAAAAAGAACACTTGTTGTTCTAAAAAAGCACCTGATTTTAACAAAAACACAAAAAACTAAGGGGTTGGTTTTTATAAAGGAGATAAAAGCATTAAATATTTATGAAATCTATAATTAAAGATTGTAAAGGACAAATCTCTGCAGAAATGATAATACTTTTAGCCGCTATTGTTGCTATTGTTCTTGTGATTATCACACAACTACAAAAAACAACAACAAAAGCAAATAAAACTGTTGAAGGTACAGCAAACAAAATCTTTGACAAAATTGAGGATATTACATAAATGGTTACAAAAGGCTTTGTAAGTTTAGAATATATATTAATATTTGCTGGCGTTCTTTCTGTTCTTACTATTATTGCCACAGGAATTATTTCCTTATATTCTAGAAACATTAATGCTATTGACAATTATGGACTTAAAAGTAGTTGTAAAGAAATTAATCAGACAATTGAGTTATTTGAACTAATGCCTAGGGGCTTAACTGAGGTTGAACTGAATAATCTTGAAGAATGGGCTATTGAGAGAAAAGGCGAAAAAGAAATAACTGTTAAAAACAAGCAAAAAACTTGCACCATCTCTTCTAGACAAACAATAACGTCTATAGATAAATTACCTAAAAACTATATTCTTAAGATTTCTAAAGAAAATAATGCTTTAAATATTAATTGATATATAATTTGAATATATGGAACTATATGAAATTATACACCTTTTGTTTTTCCCAGGAATCATTCTACACGAAAGCGCACATGCTTTTGCGTGTTTATTGTTAAATGTGCCTATTAAAAAAATTAAATTCTTGAGTAAAAAGGGAGGGTATGTTATTCATGAAGACTCTAGGACTGATAAAATAATTGTTATTGCGTTATTTCCGTTTATCTTTAATATCCTTATTGCATTAATTTGTGCTAGAATTTATCTTTTAACCTTTGAGCCGTTTGTTAAGTTTTTAATGATCTGGATTGGGTTGTCTGCTTTACTATTTAGTATACCAAGCGACAAAGATGCAGATAACTCTTTAGACGCAATTAAGAAAACATACACTATAAAGCAAAAATTTGAATATTTACTATTAAAAATACTATTAAGTCCGTTAGTTTTAATTCTTTTAATAATTCTTGGAATCTTTAAAGTTTTTGATAAATTTATAGTAATTAGGTTAATTCTTATAGCTTTGTGGTTATTTTTATTTATAATCTAAAAAGAAATAATATTTAAACCTAACTAACTAATAAATATATATTAATAGACCTTATTTTAATGTAAGTTTCTTAATGTGTATAAACTATGGTTGCAAAATTAAACAAATATGAGATTACAAGACTAGTATCTGCTAGAGCTCAACAAATATCTTGTGGAGCACCACCTCTTGTTAAAGTGGATAAAAACAGTACGGCATATTCTATTGCAAAAGAAGAATTTGATAAGAAAACAATGCCTTTAGCAGTTATTAGAAATATTAATAATGAAAAAGTAATTATTACAGTAAATTAAAAATAAAGAGGGATGAAATTATGGGCAAGGCAATGTCAAATAAGATAAAAGCAAAAGCAAGAATAATATTACACGAGTTTAAATCAGATTTTGGAACAGACTACGTAAAGAATAAAGACTTTATTAAATCTATGAATTTACCATTATCTAAGTTAACAATAAATTTAATGTCTGCTTACATTACTAGATTTATGAAAGCAGAAAAGAAAGAACAAGATGCATTAAAGATTAAGATTGATCCAAATAATGTTGTTCCTACAAAAAAACCAATAGATAAAACAATAACACACTAGTTGTGTTATTTTCTTTTTTTAATTACTAGCATACCTTAAATTTGCAATAATTCCACCAAAAGACTTAAGTGGCTTGTTTGTTTCGTGAGTACTATCAACAATATGCACTTTCATCTTCTGTTTCTCTGCTTTCTTGATTAACTCAGAAATCTTATCTAGATCTTTCTTCCAAAGCTCTTCAGAGACTAGAATAGTTTCTATTGCACCAAAGTCAATTGCTTTTTCTATCTCTTTTAAACCATAGATTGCTTTCTTATTGTCTTTACCTAAGTTCTCTAAAAAATCATCAAGAATCTTTTGCTCTTTATAGATTATTGAGTTTGTAAAGAATCTTGAAACTTCTTTTTTCTTAAATAACTCTCTTATTGAAGATCTGTCTGTGTTTGAAAGATTAATTACTAGTAGCTTTATACTGTTAATTTTTGTTTTAAAAACATCTGAAAGCTTTAACTTTGTGTTTCCTGGTCCTGCAACAATTACTTGAGTATCGTATCTTGAAACTACTGAAAAGATTTCATTAAAATAATTAGAATAATCAAAATCAGAAGAATATCTTTTACCATGCTTTCCTGAACTTATCTTTAATAATTCTTTTGTGCCTGTGTTAGTTAACTGAAAAACATTAGCTTTCTCATCATCTAACGCCACTAGAAGTATTGATTGCTCTAAAGATGAATTTGAATTTAATAAATCTAATTGATGTTCAAAAAAATGTTCTTTCTCTAAAGTGTATGTTTTATTTAGCTGAATTTCAAGAGTATGAAACTCGCCAACTGGGGCTAACTCTTGTGGTTTACTCTCAATTATCTTTCCTGTAAATCTTAAAGAATTAAGCTCTGAAGAAAAATCAAACTTTTCAATCTCAATTGAAACAAAAATGGGTTTTCGTGCTGACTCATCATCAGCCTCATTACCTCTTGTTCTTCTATAGGACTGTCCTGAAATTTTATCTTTAACATCAGTTACTGATTTAATAATCCACAAGTCTTCTATATTTTGTGGAACAAAAACTAATTTTCCTAATTTATTTAACGAAATTATATTCATGGTTTTTCTCTAATAATCTAAAAGGTCTTCAGACATATAGTCTGGAACTTTCTCACCAAGTATTTTTAAAATTGTTGGAGCAACACTTGCAATTGAAAGATTTTTATCAGATCTTAACTTGTGTTGTTTATTTGAAACTAGAATAAACGGAACTTTGTTTAGACTGTGAGATGTGTTTTTTCTACCGTCTGGATAAAGCATCTCATCACAATTGCCGTGATCTGCTGTAACAATTACTGTTGTGTTTTCTAGATTTACTTTTTTTAAAATTATTTCTAAACATTGATCAACAGTTTCTAGTGCTTTAATGGTTGCGCGAATATTTCCTGTGTGTCCGACCATATCGCCGTTTGCAAAATTAACGACAGTTAACTTATAATCTTTATTTAATGTTTCTAAAAGTTTAGAAGTTATAATTTTAGCAGACATCTCTGGTTTTAAGTCGTAAGTTGAAACACCTGGCGAAGGAACAAGAATTCTGTCTTCTCTTTTGTTTGGGTGTTCATCTCCAAGATTGAAGAAATAAGTAACGTGCGCGTATTTTTCAGTTTCTGCAACCCTTAATTGATTATAGCCTAACTTAGAAATTATTTGGCCAAGCCCCGGTTGTTGCTTTTGTGGCGGAAATAACACTTTTACGTTTTTCAACTTAGAATCATATTCTGTAAAAGTTATAAAATTTACACTCATTTTTTTTGTTAGAAAATTATCAAAAGATTTATCCACAAACATTCTTGTAAATTCTCTTGCTCTGTCGCTTCTAAAGTTAAAGAAGATAATTGTGTCTTTGTCTTTGATTAACCCATTTTCATTAAACAAAGTTGGCGTTAAAAACTCATCAGTGATTTCTTGTTTGTAACATTTATCTACATACTCAAAAACATCATTTTCTCTCTCGCCGATACCGTTAACAATAAGATTGTATAGTTTTTTTTGTCTATCCCAACGATTATCTCTATCCATTCCATAATATCTTCCGCAAATGCTTGCTATTTGAATCTTAGGAGTTAACTTTATTCTGTCTTGAAGTTGTTTTAAATATTCTTTTGCTGAATGAGGAGAAGTGTCTCTACCGTCTGTAAATAAATGTAAATATACTTGAGCAGCATTGTTATATCTGTTAATTACCTCAAGCAAAGCAAAAAGATGATTGATTGAAGAATGAATTCCTCCATCACTTAGTAGTCCTGCGACATGTAAAGCACCATATCCTTTTATCTTTGAAAGCTCTGTATTTAGTATTTGATTTTTGTAGAAATTACCAGTGCTTATTGCTTTATCAATTCTTACAATTTCAGAATCAATTACTTTTCCTGCACCAAATGTGAAATGACCAACTTCAGAAGAACCCATCTGCCCTTTTGGAAGCCCAACATACTCTTCACTAGCGCCAAGAGTTGTGTTTGGATACTCGTCCAATAACCTGTTAAAACAAGGCATGTTTGCTTGGTTTACGGCATTACCAGGATAGGGTTTGTTTTTTCCCACGCCGTCAAGAATAATGAATAAAACTTTATTGTTATTCTTTTTTTTATTTAAAACTTTAAACATAATTTTTCACTTAAATTTAATTGATATAGAAATACTTTAAATTATTTGCTATTTTTTGAATCTTGTTTTTTTAATAACTGTAAAGGGTGCTTTACTCCACAATCTTTTACACATAAATTATTTGCGATTAGAGTTTCACAATTTGCAACAGAATATTTTTTTTCTAAGATTTTTTTTATTTGATAGCCTGCAATCTTTTCATCAAAATTAGGTAAATGTTTATAAGCGTCTAAAACCTCTTGGTAAGTGTAACCTACTGCGCACAAAAAAACCGCCAAATGATAGTTTGCAATGTGCGATAACTTCTGACCAGCTAAAAGATCAGAATAAAGTTTGTCAAAACAAGGCGGAAATTCTCCAGTTTGTGGTTTAATGATATCGTAGTCTGATTTTGTTCTTTGAATAGAAATAAATTTTTCTTTAATTTTTTCAGATAGAGATAATAGTTCTTTAGATAATTCTTTTTTATTAACTTCTATATTTCTTAAAATTCTTTTCTTTAGAACAATTGCTAAAAATTCAGTTAGTTGTTCTTTATTTGAAAAATAAATATTTCCTGCTTCTAGGTTTGTATATTGTAATTTATATTCTTCTCCTAAATCTAAACTTAATAGATCTACTAGAGGGATAAAGAAACCTTTTTGGTTTTGAGACATCTTTGGGCAAATATCTTTTAATATTTTTTCTATAGTGCCATAGTCTTTTAATTGATAATCTTTATTTAAGAAATAAATAAACCTGTTTTGGTGATAGTTTGCAAAAGACTGAAATAACGGAGTGTTGTCTATTGTGCTCAATATTATTTTAGACACTGGAAAAATAACAAGCTCCTCTTCTAAATTTGTTTTCTTGTCTTTAATCTTTAGTTCATCAATATTAAAAAAACGATTATAGTTATCAACATCTAATAATTTACTAAATAACGCATCTATCTTATCTAGGGTAGTTTGAGAAATATCCAAAATGTTTAAATCTTTTGAAGCAATATATTCTTTTGCTTGATTTGAAAAAGGATATTTTATCAAATACTCGTAATTATCCATATTAATAATATTAAACTAGAAAAGTTATATAAAATAACTTGCTTCAATAATTGCACCAATAACTAACAAAAAAATAGATAATGCAAGCATAAATAACAAATCCCCGATAATCTTCCATCTAAATTCTGTTGTAAATAGGCCTTTTACTAAATCTCTTGCAAGCATCGCTCCTGCAAAACTAATTATAAAATAAGCTAATAATTCTGGAAAACCATGAGGGATGTACCCTATAAAACTTACAAATGTTTGAAAGATGGCTTGAAATATCCCTAAAGGACTTGTTAAGACTACTCCTAAGTTACTTGCAATTTCGCTTGAAATTACTGTTGCTAAAACTGAAGCGTTCCAGGCTATTAAGAATAAAGCACCAGCACCATAGAAGAAAGATAGCGCCGCAGCTCTTAAAATCACTCCAAAGTTGTTACTTAGAACAAGTTTAAAAACTTTATTAAAATTACTTTCATTAGCCAGTTGAGTTTGAGAAACTTGACCAGTTATAGAATTTCTAAGATTAGAGACACCTTCTACTTCAATCATTTGTGTTGAAAACACTATTTCTTTTGTATTTGGGCCTAATAAAAAAAACAAAAAAACAAATGCGCAAAAAACACCTAAGAAGAAATAAATCAACTGTAAGAACAATCTCTTGTGTCTTGTATAAAAACTCTCAGAGTAATTAAAAAGATAAGAGCTATATGAAAAAAGCTTTCCAAAAACAGGAATTGAACCAATTGTAATAAAAGCTAAAATTCCTACACTAACATAATCTTTAGGCAAAATGAAAATTGACAAAAATACAGACATCAATGACAAAACTATTGCTTCAAAAAAAATAATACTTGGATTTTTTGAAATCTTTGCTGGATTAAATATAAATTCCATTACCATATTAAAATAATTAAACCAACAATATATAAATCTTTTTTAATATAAATATATTATTGAAATCTAATTATGTGATATTTGTGAATGAAGAAATAATATTAAATACAATTTTAGGAAATATAAAAAAGAAACAAAAAATTGATGTTGGAGATATAGTTATAGGAAAGATAGTTGTTGTAAAAGATAACATGGTTGTTGTTGAGATACAACACGCTTTTGATAAAGTCTTATCTCCTGCAGATATGGGCGTTATATTTGTAAAAAACATAGACACAAAATATGTTGAAAAAACAGACTTGTGTTTTTCTAAAGGCGACCTTATTAAAGCAAAGATTATAGAAGTAACTCCTTATGAATATAAGATGGCAACAAATAGCTCTGAACTTGGAGTTGTTAAAAGCATATGTAAAAACTGCAAAGAAACTTTAAATCAAGAAACTGAAGTTTGTAAAAACTGTGGTGCTCCTGTTTTTAAGAAATTTGCAAAAGAATAGGTGAAAAATATGGATATCGAAATTATTAATAAAAGCAAAAACGAATTAGAGTTTGTAGTTAAAGAAGAAGACTCTTCTTTCTTTGAAATGTTAGTTAATATTGCATCTTCAAAAAAAGACGTTGAATTTGTTTCTAAAAAAACAGCAGATAATCTTGTTGATGAATTTACTATTTATCTTAGAACAAAAGAAAAACCAGCAAAAGATGTTCTTTTAGAATGTATTGCAGAAGCAGAAGAAGAATTTAATGGACTTATTAAAAATCTTGAAAAAGCTGTAAATAAAAAATGAAATCCAAAACTCAGAAAAAAAGCAAATTTGCTTTTCTTAAGTGGTTTGATCCATTTACGTATGTGGATTTAGCACTTGAAAAAACAATTGGCAAACAAGAAGGGTTTTGGAAAAATATTGTCTATTGGGCATTCTATATTCTTACTGCTTTTGTTACTGCAGTTATCATTTACAAATTTATTGGACTGATTCTTGGAGTGGCTGAACCTCTTGCTATTGTTGTTAGCTCGTCTATGGTTCCTGTTTTAAATATTGGAGATGTTGTTATATTTACTAGTCCTAAAGAACTAAAGGTTCCAGAAATTACAATAGACAAAAGTATTGGTTACAAAGACGTTTCTGAATTTGCTGAAATTAATTATTATATTAACGATTTTGGATTAAACGAAGTAGAAAATGTTGTTATTAACGGAAAAACAATTGTTGTTAAAGACGCAATAACTAATAAAAACTCAATTGTTGTTTATAACTCAAACATTAATGGCAGAGACATCATCCACAGAGCAATTGTTAAAATTAAAGCTAGAGATGGAACTTTTATTTTGACTAAAGGAGATAATCCTAAAACTAACACAAACATAGATCAAGATTGTGGAGTTATTAAAACAGAAACAGAAATAGAAATTCAAAAAAACTGTTTAAATCTATACCCTACAAGAATTGAAGATGTACAAAGGGAGAAAATTGGAAAAATTCCATATATAGGTTATATTAAATTAGTTTTGTTTCAATAATATATAATAAAAAAGGTGAAAATATGATAAAACTTGTAATGAAAGATGCAAAGGAATTTTATAAATGTATTGATGCTATTGGCGTTTTGATTAATGAAGGATTGTTTACTATTGATAAGGAAAAATTCTTCTTAAGAGCAACAGATCCAAGCCAAATAAGTCTTGTTGATTTTGTTATGCCTAAAGATGCATTTGAAGAATTTATTGTAGACATTGGGGAAGAAAGTGCAAGCAAATTATCTTTTGGGATAAATATTAATAATCTTTTACAAATTTTATCACACACTAACTCTGACGATAAACTTTCAATTGAAATTAAAGAAGGAAAGCCTAGTATTCAGATTGAATTTATTGGTAAATCCAAAAGATCATTTACTATACCTTTAATTGATGTTTCAGATCAACAAAACCCTTTACCACAAATACCTTTTGATGTTACTGTTCAGGTTGGTTCTGATCAATTAGTTTCTGGAATTAAAGACGCTGCTCTTTTTAGTTCACATTTGACTTTAAGAGTTAATGATGAAAAGTTTATTTTAGAAACACAAAGTAGTAAAGGTAAGTTTAAGCAAGAAGTTGAAGCAGGAGATATTGTTATCTCAGGAAATAAAGCAAAAGCTATGTTCCCTTTAGATTATTTACAGAATATGATAAAGAATGCAAAGACTACAATTACCATAAAACTAAAAGACGACATGCCAATTGAGATTAACTACACAATTGGAAGTGCTGCAATCAGATACTATTTAGCACCAAGAGTAGATAATGAATAATTATCTACTTAAGTAATTCTTTATTAAAAGTAAGCTCTATTATTCTTGTTTTTCCTTTGTTCTTAGTTGCTTCTGTTATCTTTATTAGCCCTGTGTTTTCCAAAACCTCTAGATGTCTTCTTATTGTTCTGTCTGATTTTTCAAACAACTCGTAGAGCTTTCCGCTATCTATTCCTTCGTTTGGAATTGCCAAAAGTATTTCTTTTTGATTACTATCTATGTAGTTTAGCTTCTCTAAAAGCTTAACTGAGTCTATTAATCGTGCAGAATCTTCGATAATCTCTTTAGAGATAGTTAACTCTCCTCTCTTTTCTGCCTGCTTTGCAGATTTATAGAGTAAATCAATTGCTACTCTTGCATCTCCTCCGTTTTTTGCAGCATGACCTGTAATGTAACCTATTAGGTCTGGAGAAATTGAGTTTTTAATTAAACCATACTCTACTCTTTCAACTAGTATTTCCTTTAACTCTTGAGGAGAATATTTTTTAAACTCTAGGTCGTTTAAGAATAATGTGCTTTGTGTTCTTGAATCTAATGTTCCTAAGAAATCTTTATAGTTTGTTACTAGAATTAAAGTGAAATATTTATGATTAACTTCAATTCTTGAAAGATCATAAAGGATTTCAGAAATTTCTTCTTTGTATAGCTTATCTGCTTCATCAATTATTAATATTGGGTGGAAAATTGTTTTTGTAAGTTCTTCCTTTAATCTGTTTAATAGCTCATCAATTCCTAAACCCCTTCTTGGTATTGGTACTGAATAAAGAGACATTAATATCTTAGAATATACTGCAAATCTTGTGTTGTCTTCAATTGCGTTAATGTAAAGATATTTTGCTTTATTTGTGTACTCTGTTAACTGTCTTAAAACATAATTTGAGGTTAGAGTCTTACCAGTTCCTGGAGAGCCATGAATGATTAGGTTTCTTGCTCTTTTGTTTTCTGTTATTGGTTTAAGAGAATAGCTAATCTCTTGAATCTCTTTATCTCTTGACTTTATTTCTTCAGGGAAATAATTAGGGTAAAAGACCTGTTCATCTTTAAAGATACTCTCTGCTCTTAGCACTTTTCTTTCAAAGATGTTTTGTTTATACATTATTGTTCAAATTTATATTGTAATATAATTATTGTAGATAGAGGTATTTAAAAACATTTGTTGTTAATGTTTGTGAAAACTATAAATGTTCTCTTGATTTTGCATTTAAACTAAACTTCATTCTTTTCATTAGAGCCACACAAAATCTGGCTGCGCGTCAACCG
>CAYWUF010000003.1:0-16034 GCA_964461425.1 uncultured archaeon
TCGTAGCTCAGCCTGGGAGAGCAATAGGCTGAAGACCTATGTGTCGTGGGTTCAAATCCCACCGATCTCATACTTTTTTTTAAAAGAGGCAGAAATGGAACAAAATCTAACTCCGATGATGAAACAATATCTGGAAACAAAAAAAGAATATCCAGATGGTATATTGTTATTTCGAGCAGGTGATTTTTATGAAATGTTCTATGATGATGCTAAAGTTGCTTCTCAAATATTAAACATAACTTTAACTAAAAGAGGCAAAGGTCAAACAGAAGCACCTCTTGCAGGCATCCCTTATCATTCTATAGATCCATACATAACTAAACTAATTAAAAACGGAAAAAAAGTAGTTATCTGTGAACAAATAGAAGACCCAAAACTAGCAAAAGGTTTAGTAAAAAGAGCAGTGACAAGAGTAATTACTCCAAGTACTTTATTTACAGATAGTTATGAAAACAATTATCTTTGTTCTATAGTTAAATTTAAAGAAATTTTTGGTTTTTCTTTAGTTGATATAACAACAGGAGAATTTAAAACAAATTCTTTTGATAATTTTAATGAAATAATAAACGAATTAACTCTAATTAAACCAAAAGAAATAATTATTTCAAAAAACATACTCTCTAACTTTAGTTTAATTGAGAATATAAAAAAATCAATTCCTGAAGTTATAATAAACTATACAGATAATTTAGATATAGAGTTATCAACACAAAAACTATTAGAGCATTTTAATCTTAAATCTTTAAGCACCTTTGGTTTAATTGAAAAACCAGAATCAATAATTTCTTCTTATAATGCTTTAAAATATTTAAAAGAAACACAATTTTCTGATCTGTCATATATTTCTACAATTAAAGAATATAATTTAAACAAATATATAAGATTAGATAATAAAACTGTAAATAATTTAGAATTAGTTTCTAATTTAAGAGATAAACAAATACAAAATAGTTTATTTGATTTAATAAATGAAACAAAAACAGCAATGGGTTATAGAAAATTATATTTTGATTTATTACACCCTTTAACAAATAAAGAAGAAATAAAAAAAATAAATTTAGCTGTTAAAGAAATTAGAGAAAATGTTTTTGTTTTAGAGGAATTAAAGCAACAGTTGTCTTATATTGGAGATTTAGACAAGATAATAAGTAAGATTGGTTTTGGTAATGCTACGCCAAGAGATTTAATTGCCTTAAAGCAAAGTTTACAAGTAATTCCTGCAATTAGATTAATTTTAAAAGATTTAGTTTCAGAAAAATTATTAGATATTAGAAATAACTTTTCTACATTAGATTCTGTTGTAACTTTAATAGATTCAGCAATAGTTAAAGAACCACCTCTAAGTATAAGAGAAGGTAATTTTATCAAAGCAAGTTATTCTAAAGAATTGTTTGATATAATCAACATAAATAAAACAACAAACAACTGGTTATTAGAATATGAAGCAGAACTTAAACATAAAACAAATCTTAAGTCTTTAAAGTTAAAATATAATAAAATTTTTGGATACTATATAGAAATTCCAAAAGCACAAACAAGCAATCTTCCAGAATATTTAGAAAGAAAACAAACATTAGTTAATTGTGAAAGATACACTACTCCTCAACTGAGTGAAAAAGAATCAATTGTTTTACATGCAAAAGAAAGAAGAGATGAACTAGAATATAGTATTTTTATTAAAATTTGTAATGATATTTTAGAATATCAAAATGAGATTAAAAAAATAGCTAATCTTTTAGGAACTTTAGATCAATATTATTCTTTTGCAATAGTTAGTAATTTGTATGACTACACATTACCAGAGCACGATTATTCTGATGAATTAATCCTTAAAGAGTTAAGGCACCCACTGATTGAGAAACAAACAACCTTTATTCCAAATGATTGCGTATTAGATTTAAATAACAGAACAATGATAATTACAGGACCAAACATGGCTGGTAAAAGCAGTTATATGAGGAGTGTGTGTTTAGCACTAATTCTAGGACACACTGGGTCCTTTATCCCTTCTGTTTACTCTAAAATCGGAAAAATCGACGGCATATTCACAAGAGTCGGTGCAAGTGATGATATCTTCCATGGGCAAAGCACTTTTTTAGTTGAGATGTCCGAAGTTGCTTATATTGTAAACAACGCAACAAAAAACAGTTTAGTTATTTTAGATGAAGTAGGCAGAGGCACGAGCACATTTGATGGAATAAGTCTTGCTTGGTCAATTGTTGATTATTTAAACAATAAGATAGGGTGTAAATCTCTTGTTGCAACCCACTATCACATTTTAAATAAAATGGAAGAAATATACTCAGGAATAAATAATTATCACGTTACTGCAAAAGAAGAAGGCGACTTATTACATTTTTACCATAAACTTCAAAAAGGCGGAATAAACAAAAGTTATGGTTTGCAAGTTGCAAGATTAGCAGGAATCAATAAAGATATAATAGAAAAAGCTCAAATAATTCAAAGAGATTTAGAGAATGATTCTTTCCTAAAGACTCCAGGCAACGTCATTAAATCTAGTTTAAATTCAAGATTGTATGATGCTAAGCAAAAAACAATAGTTGATGATTTGTGATCAAAAACTAAATTTGCTTGTTTGTCTAGAAAGACATTAGTAAAATTATTTATTTAAATAAAAAAACATAACAGAGGTATAAAATGAACAAAAGTAATATAATAATAATCCTAATAATATTTGCATTATTAAATAATAGTTTGTTATTTAATTTAGAACACAATACAAACACAGATTCTAAAGAAATAGAATCCACAGAAAATAATTCGCAAAAACAAATAACAACAACTGATCTACCAAAAGGCATTTATATTGTAGTTGTAAATAATGTAAAAAAACCAAATAATAAATGATAATTTATGATTAAAAAATTAGATTTGCAAACAATAAATTTAATTAGTGCAGGTGAAGTTATAGAGTGCCCTGCAGATATTTTAAAAGAATTGATTGAAAACTCTATTGATGCAAATTCTAAATCAATAACAGTTACTATAAAATCGTCCGGACTAGAATTGATTGAAGTAAAAGATGATGGGAAAGGCATTTCTAAAGAAGATTTGCCCGTTTGTTTAGAAAGACACACAACAAGTAAATTAGAAAAAATAGACGATATTTTTTCTCTAAACACTTTTGGTTTTAGGGGTGAAGCTTTAGCAAGTATAAGTTCAATAAGTAATTTTAAAATCACAAGTTCAGATAATGAAAAGGGCGTTGGTTATCAATACAAAGATAATCAAATAACAGAAATTCCATTCAACAGAGGAACTACAATAACAATTAAAGATTTATTTTATAACGTCCCAGTTAGAAAAAAGTTTTTAAAATCAAATACAGTTGAATTTTCAAAAATATATTCTGTTTTTTTAGAGTTTGTAATATTAAACCCAGAAATCAAATTTCAATTTATTTCTGAGAAAAAAACAGAGTTGTTTACAAAAACTAATCAAGAGGGCAGATATGTTCAGGTTTTTGGCAAAGATATTTTATTTAAAACAACAAATCTGGCTGTTTCAAATGCAGTCTTTAAATTAACGGGTTTATTATGTAAGCCCTCCACTTATTTCTTTTACCCAAATAATTTTTTATATATAAACAATAGAGCAGTTTACAGTGCTCAAATTAACAAGATAATTACAGATTCCTATAAAGACTATTTAATGATTCAGCAAAAGCCGTTTTTTATTTTATTTTTTGAAGTAGATTCTAAGTTTTTAGATGTAAATATTCATCCAAAAAAAAGAACAGTAAAGATTCAAAACGAATATTTATTTTACACTCAACTTAAAGAAGAATTAAAAACCATTTTTTCTTCTCAGCCCTTAATAAAAAACACGCCTCTAAATCAATTTATAACTAATAATTCCGATACGGAAATTAATCAATCCGTAAATTCACCTGTTTATTCTTCAGACAAATCATTTTTAAAAGAAAATCTCTTAAAAGAAAATGTCACCCCCAATTATCAAGCAACAATTCAACCACAACAAGCTTTTGAGTTATTGTTAGACGGATTAAAAATTAAATCGATACTAGGTCAAATTTTAAACACATTTATTGTTTGTGAAACAGAAAATGGGATGATCTTAATTGACCAACACGCTGCAGAGGAAAGAATAAATTTAGAAAGAAACAGATTGGAATTTATAGAATATGTTAAAGTTCAGAATCTGTTAACACCAAAAAAACTAGACAATCTAGATGATAAAACAAAAGATTTTATTTCAGAAAAAAAAGATTTATTAACAAGTTTAGGTTTTAATGTAGAACAAATTAAAAACGAATATTATTTAACAACAATTCCTGAGTTTTTAAATCATTATTTTGATTCTGATTTTTTTTATGAAATAATAAAATATATAAACCAAGATCCTAAAGAGAATTTAGAGAAAATAAAAGACAAAATATTAAAATTAAAATCCTGTAAAGAATCTATAAAAGCAAACGATTCATTAACAATTGCTCAAATGATCGAACTTATTAGAAAATTAGAAAAATGTAAAGACAAAACAATTTGTGCACACGGAAGGCCGACTTTTTTAGTTTATGATAAAAAAGAATTAGAAAAAATATTTAAAAGAATTGTTTAAAATCTAACAATCCAAACATAAATTGCAATAGTTATTATTAAAAAAACTCCAATTGTTTCTTTAACATAGTCTTTTTTCAAATCTGAATTTATAGTTATTGTTTGTATTTTTGTTCCGTTTTCAATTTCTCCTAAATTGTAATATATTGAAGAATCAAATTTAAATTGACCTCTGTTTATTGTCATTATTTCAAAAGGAATTTCAACAACTTCAAATTTCTTTAAAACAGGTATTTGTCTTTGAGATACAATTATTTTTTCAGGAAAACTAGTTTCTATATATATATTTTTTATATCTTCTTGAGAGTTATTTTTTATAATAATTTTACCTTGACGAGGCACATTAACTAAAACATCAGTTTTAAGATCAACATACATTTCAATCTTGTTCTGATTCT
Source organism: uncultured archaeon (assembly GCA_964461425.1). GTDB lineage: Archaea > Iainarchaeota > Iainarchaeia > Iainarchaeales > CSSED10-239 > JAKQTP01. The sequence goes on from CAYWUF010000003.1 coordinate 5,000, forward strand.
CACTAACAGATATAATTTCTTGTGCTGCATAAATTTGTTGTTCATTACCAAAATGATCTGTGTAAGTTAATTCTGCTCTAGGTGTTGCAAATTTTATATTTTTATTTGTTTTTAAAAAATATTTTAAAGTTATTATTTGTCCAGGTTCTATAATCCCGGAATAAGTTGTTTGTCCAGAAACCGTTTCTAAGTTAGAGTTTTTTAAAAAAGTTTCGTTAGCGTGTTTTATATTAACAAATAAAGGCGCTGATCCGCTATTGTAAGCATAAAGTTCTATTGGCAAAAGTGTGCTATTAAAGGTATCTTTAGTTAATATTCTTTGATAAAATCCAGTGCCTTCTTCTATTTCTCCTAAAAGATAACTTCCCAAATTGCTATTTTTAGATATTGTAATTTTAGGTAGTGCATCATTATTAATACAAATCTTAATATCGTTTTTAGCTTTTAAGTAAGAATAAATTTTTATATAATTTTCTGCAAGTATATCTTTATTTTCTAAAGTCTTTTCCAATGCATCATTTAAATATAAATCAATTTTCAGATTTTCTTTAACAGGAATGTAGTTTTCTATGATCAAGTTAAATATGATTGCAGAATTTTCTACTGTTGTCATATCCTGAAAGTCATAACTGTTACATTCATAATTCCCACGAGTAACACTAAAATCAGAATAGTTTAATTCATATAAACTTACAGAATCCATAGTTTTTGCATTAACAAAGCTTAAGCTTAATAATATAAATATAAGAGCAAGTATTTTTCTAATCATTTTCATTCCTACTTTATTTTTTGTCTTATATATATAATATATAGCATTATTTAAATATCTTATCTATTTAACCTAAAAAAAGCAATTTAATACTGTCTTAAGATTTTTTGTTTTTTTTCTTCTTTAGTTATTTTTTTGTTTTTTTTATTATATTTTAAATAAGCAAAGCTAAATATCAATAAAATACAACTAAACACTAAGACTTGATAGTTTATTTTTGGGGCAATTTTCTTTATTTGTTTTAATTCTCTTGATTTTTTAATAACAAGCAAATATTTTTTATTTTCAAAATCTGCATTCAATCTATTAATTTCGTCTTTATTTTTTGTATTTGAAAGATTATAAATTTCTGTATTTGCGTCTGTCTTTATTTTTGCTAAACCATTTTTAACAAAAGAATATTCTTTATTTAAGTCATTTAGTCTCTCCATAGTAACAGAGTCTAAATATTTAAGAGCTTGCGTATAGTTATTTTCATTAAACGAATCTTCAAATTTAGAAATATTTTGCATTAAGCTTACAGTTTCTAAATAGTCTTTTTTCTTATTAAGTCTTTCTGCGTCTTGTAAGGTTATAGGGGGATAATATTTTAGGTCATATAATTCCTTTAGCGTAATTTCAGAATATAAATAATTTACTTGATTTACAATTTCAGTAATTTCTTTAACATCTAAATCTTTATAATATTCTATTCTTCCTTTAATTTCTTTAGATTTATCTATAATTTTTCCATCGATATTAATTTTTATCTTTTCAAACTCGTTAACTCCACTTTCACTAAATGACAAGCTATTAAGCGCAGAGATGGTTTCAGTGTCCATTACTCCAAAACTTTTGCCCAAATCTATCAAGCCAGTAATTTTGTTTTTAAAATCTATAGAATATATGCTTTTCTCATTTTCAATTCTTTTTAAAACATCAGCATATAATTTAGTGATTGCCGCAAGAGTGTCATCTATATTTTTATATTTGTTTTCTTCAATAGCGCTCATTTGTTTTTCTTCTTTTTCGATTAATTCCAATTCGCTTAATCTTGAAATAATTAAGTTTATAGTTTCTATTTTTTCAACAGATAAATTATATCTTTTCTCAATCTCTTCAACTTCTTTTTTCAAATTATAAAATTTAGTAATTTCTTCAAAATTTAGTGTTTTATTCAAATATTTATTTATTTCGTTTATTTTAGGCTTTATTAATTTAATAATCTCTTCCACTTCACAATTGTTTAGCATATTGATTCTATAATTTAAATAGTCTATGTCTTCTTCAACTTTAGAATAATTTAAAACAGTAATAATTTCAATAAGTTTTTCTTCATAATCTCCAAAGCATAATTTTGTTTTTAAATTTCCGTTTTCAACAACGGTTGTTTTAATTTGGTTGTTTTCTTTAACAACAGCTACACAATCGTAACAATCATATATTATAATAGCGTTATTACAAAAAGCCTGTGCCTCTTTATTCTTCAGTTTAAATTTTTCAGTATACAACAATTCGTTAGTAATAGATTCAACATTAAGGTTAATTGGCGTTTTTAAAAAAACTGTTTTATAATACAGTATTTTGTTTTCTTTTTCAGTAACATAAGTTATGTTGTTTTTGTTGTCAATTAAATATTTTGTTAAATCCACTAAGCTCACTTGTCCAAGATTTAGTGAGTCGTTAATCCCAGAAACTGTGTTTTTAACAACCGTTTCAAACAACCCTTTTTCTAGATCTAATTCGATTAGTCGCGTGTTTATGGTCTTTTCATTTTTATATTCTATTTTAAATTTTTGTAAGCCGTTCATTAAAGCATCAACACAAGCCACACCCCTATTTATTTTAAGCTTTTCGTCTAAAGATAATACTTCTTTATCAAAATTAAAACAAAACTGATTTAACTCAAAAGAATCATTTTCTAAAACTAAATAATAATTTAGATTTTCATATATAATCTCGTAATTAAATTCAATGGCGTTTTTTATTTTATTTTTGTGCAGTTCTTTCAGAGCTGCGTTTATCTTTTCAAGTGCTTTTAAATTATCTGACATTTCTTTAAAGATTTCGTAATTTTGAAGTATTTTAAATGTAGTTATCTTATCTATGTAGTTCAAAATCTCTATTTCTTCTCCAAAGCTTAATTCGTTTTTTTGCAGTTCAAAGACGATATCTTCTGTTTCTACAATCTTTTTTTTAAATAGTTTAATCTGTTCATTATTTTCAAGAATATAATTGAGCTGATTTAATTTTTCAATACAGTCAAAATCAGTTATATTTTCGGAATCATCTATAATCTTTAAATCAATTAGCAATTTATAGTCTTTAAGACAATCAGTATTAGAGAGTGCATTTTTCAAAATGCCACAATATTCTTCTTTTTTAATAAGGTTATTTTCTAAATCGTATTTCTCTATAAGGTCTAAAAAATAGTTATTAGAATATTTTTTTGCTTCATCAATTATGACTTTACAATACTCTAACCTTTCTTTTGTTTCGTTTTCGTCGCTTTCACACACCCATTTAGTTTCAATCATTAAAGAGTATATTTCTTTAATTTTAGCTAAATAAAATCCAAAACCCATTTCTTGATTCTTAAACTTATATTTATATTCTTGATAAAGTTTATAGTCTTCTTCAGAAACATAGTTTTTATCTTCTTCTATTTTTTCTTCAAATTCAACTATATTAGAATAAATCAAATCTATATCTAAATTAATTTCATTATTTAAATTAACAAATTTAGTAAATAAAGAGTCTTGCATCCCAAATTCTTTATCAAACAAAATATACAAGTTATAATTATCTGCTTCTTGTAACCCCTCATTAATTTTCAAAAAATTCTCAATAGTCGATAGCCTTGAAAACACATGATTACTTGATTTAGAAATGACTGGCAATTTCACTTCTTTTTTAGGATTTTCTACATATTCGTTATAATATGCAAACAGATCAACAAAACCATATTCTGCCATATAACTCTGTCTAAATCCAAATTTCTTTGCAAGTTCGTTTGCGTTTTTTGCTTCAATTTTAAGTAAAGCAATATAATTGTCAGTTAAATTTTCTTCTGATCTAAGTTCGTTAAGATTCTGATTTATTAAAACATAAGAGTCATATATTTCTTCTTCAGTAATTTCTTCAACGCCATTATCTTTCAAATAAATCGCATAATCTTTAAGTAGCTCAACACTTTTTTGCCAAGATTTATCCTGATATTCAAAGACTTTTGATAAATTAAAAAACAGCTGATTAATATTTCCAATAATGTCTACATCTTTTTGTCCATCACAGATGCTATTTATTTTTTCAATGTTTTTTTTAGAATTATTAAAATAAAATATTGCAGAAGATATATTATTTTTATAAACAAGCATTTGATTTTTTAGATTATAGTTTAAATTTTCAGAAAGTAAAATATCTACAGAATTAACTTTCTTATAACATTCACTAGTTTTGCTACACTCAAAAATAGTTGTTTGAGATTCGTGTGTTGCAGATAAACAGAGTTGTTTTTGTCTAGTAGATATTAAATCCAAACATCCGCTAAACAAAACTAAAATTAATATGCTTAAAAAAATAATCCATTTCATAAAATATTAGATTACTTTCAAGCATATAAAAACCACTCCTGGTTTTTTTTGTGAAAACTAGAAAAAAGAGGAAAAAAATTAATATTTTACAATTCCTTGTGCATTAATTGTAATAACATTAAACTTTACCTTTTTTTGTAACAATAAAGCTAAAACAGCACTGTGCTCTTTACCGCTACCAGAGTGTATATTTAAATCAATCTCTTTAGCGTCAACCGGTATTTGGTTTTCAAGATCTGCCATAATTTCACTAAGTCCTTTTCTTGGATCAATAATAATCCAGTTTATTGGTTTAGTACAATTAAATTTATCTTGTGCCCATTCGTTAGATATAAGATAAACTTTATCATATTCAACGTTGTCAATAATGTGAGCAACTTGTCCCCAAGTTCCTTTACCAGTACTTAAAATTCCTAAAAATGTTTTCATATTTTCACCTTTTTTACATTAAATTAAATTCTTGTTTTGTTATATTATATAGTTTTATTAGTTTCTTGCCTTTGTCTGTAAGAAAATACATTTGACCATTATTTACGTCTATTTTTTTTATTAAATCTCTATCTTTAAGAGTATCTAATATATTATATAGTATAATATCTTTTTTTATATCTATACTTTTCTCTAATAAACTCTTAAGTATTTGAAAATTACGACTATCTTTTTCTAGTATTTCTAAAACGTTTAAATATTCTTTAGATTTAATTATCTCATAAAGCACAGGCTCATCTGATAACATCTTTAATAATATGTCTTTATTTTCGTTCATAATTTTATTTCACTTTAATTTTTTAATCATGTATGGCTCAATCAACTTATATCCTTGTTTCTTATAATATTCTCTAACTCCAACTCCGCTAATCACGGCAACTTTGGTGTATTTATTTTTAAGAGAAATCTCTTCTGCTTTTTTAAGTAATTTTTTACCAATTCCTTTATGTTGTATATTTTGTTCTTCAAAGTTAGTTGTTTGTCCATAAACATGCAGTTCTCTAATGATGCTTGTTTTTTCATCTATTTGTTTAACATAATGGTTATATGGAAATCTAAGTCTAATAAACCCTAAAAGATAGTTTTCTTTTAAAGCGCTAATAAAAAATTCTTTGCTATTTTGTGCAATATATTCTTCTACATTAATTTTATATCCTTTAATATCTTTAAGCACGCCTTTAGGTTCTGAACATCTTATACACTTGCAACTTTTCTTTCTTCTTTGTAGTTCAGTTTCAACAAGCTGTCTTAAGTTGCTTCTCTTAATTCCTGCAATTATCTTGTCAGCAGGTATGTCTCTTTGAATTCTCATAATCCTAACCCAAGGCGGGACCATTTCTTTAATGTCTGCAATTAATTTAATGGTTTTTTCTAATCCGTAGTGAGTGTATTCTTTAGAATAATACATTTTTTCTAATTTAGTACCTGCAGTTACAAGACAAGGATAGATTTTAATCATGTCTGGTTTAAACAAAGGGTTAGTAAATATTTCCTTAAACGACTCAAGGTCTTTTTTATAATCGCTTCCTGGAAGATTTAACATCATATGATATAACACTTTAAATCCCGCGTCTTTAAGGTCCTGTGTGGCGTTAATAATGGCATCAACCCCATGTCCGCGATTAATTTGCAATAGCACCTTGTCATTTACAATCTGAGCGCCAATCTCTACTCTTGTTCCTCCAAACTCAAGTAGTCGTTTAATCGTTTCTTTATCACAAAAGTCTGGTCTAGTCTCAAAAGTAATTCCAATAAGTCTATTTTTAGAAACCATTGCTTTTTTTTTAAGTTTAATCAAATCTTTTTCTTTAGATTCAGTTATTTCTTGATATATTCCTCTAATAAATTCTTCTTGATATTTAGGTTTAGTTGCAGGAAAAGTTCCTCCCATAATTATAAGTTCTATTTTGTTGATGGGGTGCCCTGTATTTTTTAATTGTTTTAGCCTATCGTTAATTTGTTTTCTAGGATCAAATTTGTTTCGTTTAGCTCTAAGTGCAGCAGGTTCAAAACCGGTATAGCTTCTTGGTGCATTACTCCAATTAGGGCAATAGATACAATTACCTGGGCAATCTCCAGGTTTAGTCATGATTGCAACAACAGTAACCCCAGAAAGCGTTCTAGAAGGTTTAGTTATTAAAAATTCAGGCGGCCTAGTAATTCCAAAAGCCATAAAAACATCAGAAGTCAATATTAATTTTTTAAGATTGTGTTTTTTTGAAAATTCTATTTTTTTATTCTCAAATTGTTGTTTTGTAATTTTTGTAGTAATAACATCTTTAAAAAATTCACAGATTTCTGTTTTGTATTTTTTGTTCATATGTTTAGTTTGTTATAATTCTTATAAGGTTATTAAAAAAATAAATCGGAATTGAGTTAAGTCCAAAGGTTGGAAAATTATATAGATTTGAACCATAAACTGCATTTAGATTTTTCACAATATAAAGTTCAACATTTTCAACATTCCTTTCAAAAATTTCCTGTTGTAAAAAAGCAGGCGTTATAAACCTAGTTTGGCTTTCATCAAATTGAGTGTAGATATAAATATCAAATTGTGTTTCTCCAATAACTTTAGGTATAAACTGATAAGTTACATCTACTGTTGCAGCTGGTTGTAAAAAAACGGTTTTTTCTTTTTTAATATTTTTATCAAACCAGGTGTTTGGAAGATTAGATGAAAGTGTTACTTTTTTTGTAGTTATTGATTTATTAATTAATTTAACAGTTACTTCTTTAACTTCTTCAAATTCACTTCTCTTGTTATATGGTAAAACAAAAGTTGCTATAACATTACTTTCAATAATTGCTTTAAGATAAGTTTCTGTAGTTTCTTGAGTTTGTGTATTTTTTAAAATGACTTTTATGTTTTTTTCTCCTGTTGCGTTTTCATTAATTTTAGCAACTGCAAATATACTTTCTTTTGTTGTCTGTATATTGTCAAAAGAAATTAAAGATTCTCCATATGTGTCTGTAGTAATTTGATCATATTTGTTAGAAGCGTCCATATAAAAACTAACTAGAAAATATTCTCCAGGCGCTAAAACTCCAACATCTATAGTGCCCCCATTATTAGCTTCAATCATTACTGGTTCAAGCATCTGCAGAGCAAATATGTTTGGTAAAATTAATATTGCTAAAAAAAGAATTATTATTTTTTTAATCATTTTATTTTCACGTTTTTTCTTACTATTATATATTATTTTTGCTATATATAATATATACTAAATTGTTTATAAACCTAATTAATGTGAAAAAATATGAATACAGAAACAAGTGATGCAAGATTTAATATGTTAAAAAAACACCACACACAAACTTTAAAGGACGCAATAGATAAAGGTTTTGTTGATTCTCCAGTTATTCCGTTCCTTTTAGATGTTGTTAATATTCCTGACATTTACACCTCAAGTAGTTGTTCAGGAAGGATTATGCTATTACACACAGACAAAGAAGAGAACAAGAAATTTTCTGAATTTGAGAACAGATATCACCGTTTAGTTACTTTTGAGGAAATTAAAAAAGATATAGAGTCCTTTAAAGACGGGTATTTGTGGTTGAAAGTAGAGCCATTTATTTTTCATTTTGCTACAAAAGATTACAATAAAGCAAAAGACATTTTAGATTTTTGTAGAGACTTAGGTTTAAAGAAGGCTGGAATAATAAGTGCAAAAGATGGGCGTTTTACTTGTGAAGTTACAAACACAGTTTTTATTTCAACCTTAGTTAAAATGGATGATAAGCAATTAGTAAGTGATGAATATTTACAATTACTTCTAGAGATTGCAAATCAAAAATTAGATTCTAATTTTAAGAAATTAGAGTTGTTTGAGTCTTCTTTCTTAAAGAAATTCAAATAGTTCTTCTTTAATATTTTCTATTATCTTTTCTTCAAAAGGAGTAGGGTAAGTTAAATCGTTTTCTGGTTTATTTAAAAGCCAAATATATGCGTCAATAATTTCTGTAGTCTCAGTATTTATATTTTCAATACCTGCGCAGTTTAAAAGTTCTGCAGTGTTTGTAATTTCTGGATTAATAATGCATTCGTCTAAAGTGCTCATTCTTTGCTGATTTAAAACGCTAGTCGTTTTTCCAGTAGTGGTCAAGTGCCCGCCAGTCAATCCAAATAAAAGTCCGAGCACTAAAAAAAACACCCCAATTAGGATCTTTCGGTTAGTTCTCATTTTTTTGCACCTTTCTTTTTATTCTTTAAATAGCTCTGCACAAGTGGCAAATATTCTGCTAATTTCTCTTTTTCATCGTGATTAATCTTTGGCAGTTTACCCATTTCAAGTTTGTTTGAAATTGAATGTAATAGACTTGTTAATTCCATAGGGAATATGATTTTAGTTGATTGCCCTTCTCCAACTTTCTCAAGTGCTTTAATATAATAATACAAAACAGTTTTATCAGAAAGTGCATCTGTGGCGTCTTTGATTGCCATAATCTTTGCTTTTTCAGATTCTGCTTCTTCAAAGATAGCTAGTTTTTTCTGAACAGCTGCTTTTTGTTTATGCATTGATTCTATTATTTCTTCAGGTATTTGCAAGTCTCTAATTTCAACAGAATTAACTCTAATCCCCCATTCTTTTGCTACGCCTTTTAATGAATCTGTTAGTTTTTTATTTATACTTTCTGTATTAGATATAACATCCATCAAGTCAAATTCACCAAGAATATCTCTAAGCATGGAAATGACATAAAAAGTTGCTGCTTTTCTATAATCTTCAACTTTAATAATAGAGTTGATTACTGCTTCTTTTGAGCCATCTACGGAAATAAACAATATAGCATCAATTGTAATTCTAATGTTGTCTCTAGTAATTACTTGTTGAGTAGGCACATCAATAACTTGTGTTCTTAAAGTAGTAATGTTTGGTTTTTCTATAAACGGTAAAACAAAAGTCCAACCTGGCCCGCCAACTCTATTTACTTTTCCAAACCTAAATATAACTGCTCTCTCATAGTCTTTTAGTTGTAAAATAATATTTGTGGCAAATGCGAAATAAATAAGTGCTATAAAACCTAGAATTCCAAGAATAATTTGTTTAATTGTTGCGTTTGCAATAACAAACAGTGTTATTAAAATTACTGCTGTAAAGAAAACAATTGTAAAAGAGACATTTTTAATTTTTTGTTCATCCATTTAAATCTTTCCAATTTAAGATATTTTTATAAATGCTTTTATACTACTTTAGTATATATTATATATATACAATACTATAAAAACATTTACATATCGGGGTAATGCTACTTTGATTAAAAAAATTAAAAAAGATGTTGTTTTTGACAGAGACTCAAATCAAGAGAGATTGTTAATAATAACTGTAGATAGAGATAACGACATCGGTAAACAATTAGGCGTTTCAGGACCAATTGTAGGTTACGATGCTAATTTAAAACTAGCAACTGATTTAATTTTAAAAGATCCTGAAGAGTCTGACGCTAACGCCATTTTTGCGGCTTTAAAAAAATATAACGATTTAAAGAAAGATTACGTTATTGAAATTGCAAGCCTAACTGGTCATTCAAAAGAAAATTTATTTTTTGCAGATAAGAATATTTCTTTACAAATAAAAGCTGTTCTTGAAGAGTTTCCTGCAAGTGCTTTTATTTTTGTAACTGATGGCGCAGAAGATGATCAAGTTATTCCTATTCTTCAAAATTTCGGTCCAATTATTTCTAAAGAAGTAGTTATCGTTAGACAATCAAAAGCAATAGAGAGTATGTTTTATACAGTAAAGAAAGCAATTAAAGATCCTGCTTTTTCAAGAATAATCTTTGGTATTCCTGCAATAGTTTTGTTATTGTTTTTCTTTTTTAAAAGTTTTGCATTTCAAATAATTGCATTAGTTTTAGGAGTTTATTTTTTAATTAAAGGTTTTAATCTAGAATCTATCTTATATAATTTTATTAAACAATTAATTTCAAAATTTTCAATAAACCGTATTTGCTTTCCATTTTACATTGCAAGTTTATTCTTTTTAATATTTGCAGGAGTAACTGGAGTTAATTTATTTTTAGCAAATTCTAATTTCATTCTCTGGCAAAGAATAACGTTTGTAATAAGAGCTGTATTGTTATATTTTGTATTGTGTGTTTCTTTTTACATTCTTGGTACAATTGTTGATTTAATTTATTCCAGAGCTTTATATAAATTAGGTGGTGCAATATTTGCTTTGGTTGCAACTTTTGTGTTTTCTGGTATTTTAGATTTATCTTTGCAGTTTATATTAAACGAGATTGAGTTTGTTTCTTTTATTTATGTAATTATCTTTTCTACAGTGTTTTTATTTATACTTCACCAGATAACGTCTGTGTTTGATATCACAAAAGACATAACTGAACTATTAGTTGGTCTTCCAGTAGTTTCAAAATATGGTGTTTGGTTAGGTGAAGTTATTTCTGTAGATCATATAAAAAAGACAATAAGCTATAAAAGTAGAAATGGCCGTTTAATAACAGTAATTTCAAGAAAACATTTCTTTATACAGGACGGTCAAGTAATAATCTAAAGTTTGATTTTAATACTTTTTAGGTGCGTTTTAAAGCCAAATATAAACAGAAACATATATAAACTAATTGGCTAACAATATAATTAAATTAGATATTTAAATTAATATAATAAAAATTGAGAGGTTATAAACATGTACAAATACGCTATAGCAAGACAACTTGCAACAAAAAAATTAATTACTAATAGAGGAGA
>CAYWUF010000004.1:0-8409 GCA_964461425.1 uncultured archaeon
AGATGATTTTACAAAAAGTTCAACTGTTTCTCTAGAACTAACTTATTCAAATGATGTTAACGAGATGGCGTTTAGTTGTAATGGAACATCTTTTTCAACCTATGAAGAAGCAGACGAAGATAAAAATTTTACAATAACTTCTGGAAATGGTTGTACAAGCACAAGTGAAGAAAAAACAATTTATGCAAGAGTAAGAAGTAAAAATGATCCTACAAGAACAACAATTTGTTCTGCAGAAATCTATTATGATAATGTAGCTCCAACAATTCCAACAAACATAACAACGGCAACTCAAACAAACGGAAGTGTAAGACTTTCTTGGAATGCATCAACTGATCAAAACACTAATTCTGATATTACTTATAAGATATATTATTCTTTAGAAAATAATGTGACTACAAGCTCTTCATTTTTTGTGACAGACAGCACTAATTACACTCACGCACCTAATGTAGACACAAACGTATATTATAAATTAAGTGCAATTGATGAAGCTGGAAACGAATCTTCACTTTCTGCAAACGCTGTAGGTGTGTCAAGAAAAATAGGTCCAGATTTAACAATAACAATAACTCCTTCAAACATATATGATGAAGAAATATATGTTGGCGCAGGAATAAAAACAATTAAATTTGTTAGTGATGAAACTTTAAAATCAGCACCTCAAGTTAGTGTTAAACAAGGAGTAGATGCTTTTGTAACTGTTCCTGTAATTTATAATGCTGCTACAAAATCTGGACAAATTGATTTTAATTTTACAAAATCTGGTTTAGGTATAGCAAAAATTGTTGCAATAAATAATAGTAATGAAACTTCAACAACTGAGTTAAATTTTATAATAGATGCTAATGTTCCTGACTTTAATGTAGATTATAATGCTACTGAATCCATTTTTAGTTTTGTGATTTCTAATTATCCTCAAGATATTTTTAGAGTGCAATATATATTAGATAATTCAGATGAACTTTGTTTTAAAATAAAAGGAGATTCAAATTTTAATTGTGTTTTTGATTCAATTACTCAAGCTGATGGAAATCACACAGTTTCAATTTTAGTTTATGATTATGCATTAAACATTAACCGTAAAGAAGTAGCAATAGTTATAGACAATATAGATGAAGATCAAGTCTTATCTTCTTCTTTAAAAGAAGAAATAGATTTTAATATTATAAAATTTAAAGAAAATCTTAATCTTTTTGAAGCATTAAGATTATTAGATGATATAGATCCCTTAATTAAAACAGATTATGAATTGTTATTGGCAGATATTTCTGATGCAAACAAATTATTGTCTGATGAAAATTTTCCAGAAGCAAAAGAGAAATATCTTTTAATAAAAAGCACACTTGAAGCATTAAATAATAAATTGCCTGAAATTGAAGTAGAGAAGTTAACAAGTAAAGAAATGATTTATGACGGAAACACAACAATCCCTTTAAATTTAGTTTTAGATGCGAATGTTATTTCTGAAACAAATGAATTATATACTTCTAATAAAATAAAGATTACAAGAGATTTTGAAGTTTTAAAGATAAATAATAATAAATATTTCTCAGTAACTTTAAAGATAAAAAACGAAAGTGCTTCAGAAAAAACAATAACAGTAATAGAAGATGTTCCTAAAGCATTTTCAACAGATATCGCTTTTTTGTCTTTTATACATCCTTTTGAAGTTTTAATCAAAGATCCAATGTTTAAATTTACAATGACAATTCCTGCTGAAAGTGAAAGATATTTTTCATATAGATATTTAAAGCCAATAACAGATGTTGATCTTGTAACAAAAACACAAAAAATAAATTTTGCTAATTCAATAGTACTTAACGGAACAGTACCTAAAGAGAAATTAAATGTTAAAAAACCAATTGATAAAAATATTTTTATATATTTAATTTTAATAATAGTTATATTTGTATTTATTTTAATTATTGTAAATGCAATTGCAAATTACACAAATAAAAAAGTAAAAGTTGAAATTAAACCAGACTCTAAACAAGAAATGTCTGATCTTTTAGGAGATATAAAACAAGAAAATGTAAAAAACGAAGAATTAGAAGAAACAGCAAAGACTGTAGAAGAACAAAAACAAAACGCAGATAAATTCCAAGAAAATTATGATTTCATTTTATCTGCAATTAAAAAAAGATAATAAATGATTAAAGGACTTGAAACAAAAGTAGTTGTTGTTGGAGCGGGCCCAATCGGGCTATATTGTGCTTATTTAATTAAGAGGTTTAATTCTAACGTCTTTGTGACCGTTTTAGAAGCTAGAAAAGAAATAACCTCTTCTTGTTGTAGTGGGCACGTGTCAATTAAAGGTCTGAATAATTTAGTAATTTCTCCCTTTATTGATTTTGAAAAAATAACAATAAACAGAATAAGAGGCGCAAATATCTTTGGACCAAATGGAACAGAACTGGAAGTTAGAACAAAACAGTTTCAGACATTAGTTATAAATAGAAATCTTTTTGATAAAGAAATAGAAAAACTTGCAAGAAATGCAGGCGTAGAGATTCTCTTAGGCAGACAAGTAGTTTCAATAGATGAAGATTATGTTAAAGTAAATATTGTTGAAGAAAATAGAATAGTTACAATTGATTATAATTATTTAATAGGAGCAGATGGTCCAAATTCAATTGTTAGAGAGAGCTTTGAAAACACATTTTCAAAAGAAGACTTTATTAACACCTATCAAGTTTTAGCAAGTGGCGATTTTAAGAAAGACATGGTGTCTGTTTATTTTGGAGAATATGCAAAAGATTTCTTTGGTTGGATTGTTCCAGAATCAACAACTACAGCAAGAATTGGTATTGGCACAAATATTTCTAGAAATCCAAAAGATGCTTTTGATCAGTTTGTTTTTAAAAATGAATTTAAATTAAAAGATGTTAAATTTAATTGTTCAGGTCTTATCCCTATCTCTAAACCACTAACCAATTATTTTTATAAAAACAGATTGTTGATAGGTGACGCCGCTTGTTTTGTTAAAGCAACTAGTGGTGGCGGGTTAGTTTTTGGATTAAAGAGTGCAGAATGTGCTGCAAGAACAATAACAGACCGTTTCAAGAAGTTTAAAAATGTAAATAGTTATGATAAAAATCTAAAGAAGTTACTTGTCGATTTAAATTTACACTATAAGCTTCACAAATATATTTATAATCAGACAAATTATGAATTTGATTTATTTTTAAAAAGACTAAAATCTGCAGGTATTGAAGAATTTTTAAATAGTTTTGGAAATATCGATTATCCAAGTAAGATAATGCCATATATGCTATTATATCCAAAATTTCTAGTTTTTTATAAAGAATTTCTTAAATTTCTTAAATCTTAGTTGTGCTTTTTTTATTTTAATTATACCTAGGTTTTTAAAATCTTGTATAGTATAATATAAAATAATATTTAAAGAGGTGTAATTATGAATAAGATAATAAATTTAGGAATATTAACAATTTTTTGTATAAGTCTATTTGGGCTTATTTACGCAGAAGAAAATTTAGCTGACAATTATAATGCAGATACTGATGAAATAATGTGTGCAATGGACGTTATGATTTGTCCAGATGGCACTGCAGTTTCCAGACTTGCAGAATTAAATTGTGAATTTGCTCCTTGTCCTCAGTTAGATCAAGAGAACAATACAGAAACAGATGCTACAGAAAACTGTAGAGAAGAGATAGAAGAAATTAATTTAAAGATAAAAGAAATATCTCAAGGATATGAAACTCAATTGAGAGAATTAAAAAGAAATTATGAAGAAAAATTAAATCGTTTTAATCAAGCAAAAGAAGAATTTACAAAATGTATTAATCAAAAAGCAGTAAGTAGATTAACAGGAAACTTAGGTGTTGCTTCTGCTGATTCAATTATGGTAGAACAAAAATTAACAACGATCTCAAACACACAAGCAAAAAATGTAGTAGTGTCTGAAGATTTTATTTTAGATAATGATGCAGTTGTTTTAATTGACAGTCTTTCTACAATTCCAGAAAGCACAATTTCTAATTGTGAAGAACAAAGAATAAAAGCAAAACAAGCTCACGAAGAAGTTTTAAGAGAAATTGAAAACATCAGAATGTTTAAAGAAGAAAAACACACAGAAATTAGAGAACTAGAAAATTTTAAACAACAAAGAAACGAAATGTTAAGACGCTGTAATGTTCCTTCTATAATAACAAAAATAGTTTGTGAAATTCCAGAAGAATTATTAATACAAAAGAAGGAATTAGAAAATAGATTAACAGAACTACAAAATAACTTTATAGGCACTTCTAATAATAAAGAAGAAGATAAAGAATTTATAAATAAATATCAAGAATTAAAAAAAGAACACAGATTTATTGAAGAAAAAATAAATGCTTTAAGAAGAGAGTGTGAAAAACCTCAATTTCAAGTTGATGGGTGTAATGATATAGAAATTATAAATAATATAGCTGAATTAAAAAGATTATTAGTAGAAACAGAAGACGATAAAGAAGCATATGCTTTAAAAACAAAATTAGAATATTATGAAGAAAAATTAAACAGATGTAATCAAGTGTCAAAAATGCCTGCAGTTAATTTAGAAAATTCAGAAATTGAAATGTATAGGGCACAAATTTCAGAACTAAAATCCAAAATTGCAAATCAAAATGAAGTGATTAGAGATTTAAAATCACAAATTCAAAGTTTTTCTGAAGAGTTTAAAAATGCAGGAGAAGAGAGAAAAACAGAGATGTTAGCAAATAATGCTGAGAAGATTTCAGAACACACAATAGAAATAATTGATAAAAGAATATTAAAATTAGAAGAAATAATATCTAATATTGAAGCAAACACCTTACAAGAAAATAAAGACGAAAAGATTAATGCTTTAATAGAAAGAATTGCTGAATTAAAATTAGTTAAATCTAATTTAGAATTAGCAATGACACCACAAGATTTAAGAGATGCAATAAATTCTGCAAAAGAACTAGAAATAAAAGCAATTAATCAAAATAGGTTTTTTGTTTTAGAAAAAAGTGTTAAAGAACTAAATAGAATTACAAATAAATATTTTTCAAACAATCAAGCATTAAACCTTAAAATAACAGAATTTTCAGAAAAAATAGAACAGTTAGATGCAACTGTTTCAAAAGAAGAAATTGATTTATTAGTTACAGAATACAATACATTAAAAGAAGAAGTTAGAACGGAGGGAAGAGAATGAATAAAAAAATCTTAATTTTTGGAGGAATTGGACTTTTAATAATTTTGATTATTGGTATTTTTGTTTTTATGCCTAATACTGATGAAGTAGAAGACACAAATACAGAAGACCCAGATAATCAAAATCAAGCACCTGAAGACTTAGATGCAGATTTTGAAGAATTAGATCAACTAGATTCTGATTTAGATGAAGAAGAACCAGAGATAATAGATTTAGAATAAATCTATTTTTTTATTTTTTTAATAATAATTCTATTTATAAAAATAACTGTTCTATAAATATATTAGTCCTTTAAGCAAATTTTAGTCCGTTAGTGTAGAGGCCAAGCATACAAGGCTTTGAACCTTGTGACAAGAGTTCGAATCTCTTACGGACTATTCTTTTCTTAAAAGAAAGAAACTGGGAGTGTAGCTTAGCCTGGTTGGAGCACCCGACTGATAATCGGGAGGCCGCAGGTTCGAATCCTGCCTCTCCCATTTGTTTTTTAAATCCTTTTTCTCATATATATTATGTGATATGTTATGTCCGTTGATATTGAAAACTTTTTAAATAAAGGATATTATTTTAAAGACAAAGAAAATAAAGAAATTGCAATTTTAATGTTACA
Source organism: uncultured archaeon (assembly GCA_964461425.1). Classification (GTDB taxonomy): domain Archaea; phylum Iainarchaeota; class Iainarchaeia; order Iainarchaeales; family CSSED10-239; genus JAKQTP01. The sequence goes on from CAYWUF010000004.1 coordinate 5,796, forward strand.
TGGTTTTGCCGCTTCTCCAATTGAACTTCAACCACTTGCTGAATATCTAAAAAAGGATTTTGATATTTATGCACCAATTCTTCCTGGGCACAAAACAGACATAAAAGATTTTGATAAACAAAGATACACAGACTGGTTAAAATTTTCAGAACAAGTTTATAATAGACTTTTAGAAGAATATTCTAAAGTTATATTGGTTGGATTTTCTATGGGTGGAACTATTAGTTTATATTTAGCTTCAAAGAAAGCACCCTATAAAATAGTAACTTTATCTTCTCCAATTAATTTTTTAGATGCGGATTTTGCAAAAATACTCTTAACTGATTGGAAGAAAACAAACATAAGTCTTTCTATGGTTTTAGATGAGATTAAAGCAATTTCAAAAAGACAAATTTCTGTGGAGAAATCAAACATTGCAAAAATGAGGTTAGTTATAAATAATATTTACAAAAAAATAATTAAAGACTTTAGTGTTTCTAATTCAGAATTGTCTAGTTTTGTAGACACTTATGATCAGATTTCATATAATGCTATTCATGAAATTTTTCAATTAGTAAAATATGTAAAAACGCAAGTTTCAAAAGTTGATTCTGATCTTTTAATAATACATAGTAAATCTGATTATTTAATTCCAGTAAATAATTCCAAAGAAATAATGAACTTAGTTTCTTCAAATAATGTAGAAAGATTTTTATTAGAAGAATCTGGACATCAAGTTATGATTGATAAAGAACATGATGTTGTTTTTAGAAAAATTGAAGAGTTTCTAAAAAGAAAAATTTAATTTATTTAATTTTTTCATTAACAAATGAAAGATTAGGAATAATTGTGTTCTTTTCTTTTAGATATTTCCCAGTGCCGATTATATTTCCATCGCATATACAAACAACATAACCAGAAGACATTAATTTTTTATCCAGACAATCATTTACATCTAGTTCTATGTTTTTAAAATAGTTGTTTGCTTGATTTCTATTGACTTTTATATAATTAATAGTTATTTGTGATTCTTTAAATATTCCAAAACCTAAAGACGCCGGTGTGTAATCTCTATAATTTGAGAATATTTCAATTCCAATATTTTTTACAAAATTACTGTTTATTGTTTTTTTAATCAAATCAAATTTGTCGTTAGTTATAATTGATATAGAATTACCTTTAATTATATATATGTAATTATCTAAAAAATATTTATCAATTCCAAATCTAGAATTAAGGTAATTAATTATTTTATTTTTAGTTTTTAAATCAAGTAATTTAGTCATAATTTATTCCAATTTTTTAATTTTACAAATAAAGAAGCCCTCAATATTATTCTTATGCGGCCAGATTCTTATTGCTTTTTGTATTTCTGGATTATATTTTTTATTTTTATATTCAGTAATTCCAGAATCACAAATTAGTTTAGGTGTGGTTATTTCTTCAATTTTAGCATTGGTGTTTTTTAAAAGAAAATCTATAACTTCTTCGTTCTCTTCAGGAGACATAGTACAAGTGGAATAAACTAATTCTCCGTTTTTTTTAAGCAACTTAAAAGCAGAAGTTATTAATTGTTTTTGTAAATCAGATTTAGAAAGCACGTGTATTTCTGACCATTCTCTTAAAGCATCTGGTTTTTTTCTAGCCATGCCTTCACAAGAACAAGGTGCGTCTAGTAAAATTTTATCAAATAAAAAAGGAGTGTTGTAATTAATACCATTTTGACAAGTAACGATTGTGTTAGTTACACCAAGTTTCTTTAAAGTAAAAATTAATGTTTTAATTCTAGTTTTATCAACATCATTTGCAATGATTAATCCTTTGTTTCTCATAATTTGTGCTAAAAGGCCTGTTTTGTTTCCAGGTGCTGCAGTTAAATCTAAAACCACATCTGTTTCTTTAGGGTTAAGCACAATTGCAGGAAGCATAGAAGAAACTTCTTGCATCTGAAATAAACCGATGTGATGTTCTATAGTGTTACCTAAAGCGTTTGTTTCTGATTTAATAAAATACGCGTTATCTATATATTCTACTTTTTCTAAAATTAAGTCTTTTAAAGAAAAAACATTTGTTTTAAGAGAATTAAAAATAATAGATTTGGTTAGTCTAGTTTTACAGCTTTCAAAAAAATCATTAGCTTCTTCTTTTAACAATTCTTCGTATTTTTCAATAAATTTTTCAGGTAAATAAACTTTAGACATAAGAACATAATTATTAAAAGTATTTAAAAATAGAAGAGGCAACTATAACATATATAAATCTAATGGCACCATAAATTTTTTAGTAGCTAGACTTTTTAATAAAGTGAATAATTTATATTTGGTGATAATGTTTGACAAAAGAAGATATCGAAACAGATTACGATCTTAACGAATTTGATTATGATGGTGATGAAGTTTTAGGAGAAGAAAAAGAAGATTTAGAAATAGAGGACTTTCCTGAAGACTTTGATGATAAAGATGAAGAAGAGTACGATAGCGATAGCAGTTATAGCGATTAATTAAAAAAAGGTGAAATAGAAAATGTATGTAATAAATAACGATTGTGCTGGTAATTGTTACAAGTGCAATACAGATGAAGATGATGTTGACTTTGAAGACGAAGACTTTGAAGACGAAGACTTTGAAGAAGACGA
>CAYWUF010000004.1:8509-15633 GCA_964461425.1 uncultured archaeon
ATGATGTTGACTTTGAAGACGAAGACTTTGAAGACGAAGACTTTGAAGAAGACGACGAAGACGATGAAGAATAAATAGATTATTCTTCTTTTCTATTTTTTTAAACGAATTTTTATTTTTTGATTAACTTCTTATTTGTATTTTCTAACGTAAAAAATACCTATTTAAAGGCTTCTATACTTATATATATTATAGATATAATACTATTTTTATAAAAAAAAGAGGGGTATAATATGAGTACAGAAGATATACAAAATCAAGAAATTAAGAACGTTGATGAGGAAATTTTAGATGCTGTTGAGGATGAGGACATAGAACTTGATGATGAAAAATTACCGTTTCCAAATGCAACTGTTGTTAGGTTAATGAGAAAAAACTTAGATAAACACAAACAAATTAAGGGAATAGTAAAGAAAGAAATGAATCTATTTTTAGGCCGAATTGTTGAAACTATTTGTAATAAAATGAATGGCTATGAATATAGTTATGTTGATTACGGCATGTTTAAACAAGCTGTTGAGACTTTTGAAAATATTCAAACTATAGAATTAGAAAAAATAAAAATTATTAAAAACTTAGAAAAGATTAAAGCAGAATGTGATTGCTTAATTGATGATGTTGAAAGAAAGTTTCGTAAATAAGGGGTGTGATAAATTATGAATAACCAAAGTCAAAATACTTCTTTTTTACCTGATGGGTCTAAAAGAGATATAGGAAAAGATGCTCAAAGAATGAACATAATGGTTGCTAAAGCAGTAAGTAATGCCGTTAAATCAACACTTGGTCCAAGAGGAATGGATAAGATGTTAGTTGATGAAATGGGCAATGTAACGATTAGTAACGATGGTGCAACAATACTAAAGGAAATGGCTATTGAACACCCAATAGGTAAGATGCTTGTTGAACTTGCAAAAAACCAAGACGATGAAGTAGGAGACGGAACAACAAGTGCAGTAATTATTGCTGGCGGACTTGTTTCAAAGGCTGAAAACTTGTTAGATGAAAATATTCATCCCTCAATAATCATTAAAGGATATAAGATGGCTTCAGAAAAGGCTGTTGAATATTTTAATGACATTTCAGAAAATATAACTATTAATGATAAAGCTGAACTTCAAGAGATTGCAAAAACCTCAATGACCGGGAAGGCTTCAGAAAATAGTACAGTTCTTTCAAATATTGTAGTTGATGGAATATTAAAGATTTCAAAATCAAACAAAGAAATGGAAAGAGAACAAATAAAGATTGAACAAAAGATCGGCGGAAGTCTTTCTGAAACAAAATTAATTGATGGAATAGTTCTTGATAAAGAAATTGTTCATTCAGAAATGCCTAAAAAAATTAAAAATGCTAAAATTTTATTAGTTAGTTCTGCTCTAGAAGTTAAAGAACCAGAAACAGAGGCAAAGATTCAGATCACTTCTCCAGATCAACTTCAAGCTTTTATTGATCAAGAAGAACAAGTCTTAAAAACAATGGTTGATAAGATTGTTTCAACTGGTGCTAATGTTGTTCTTTGTCAGAAAGGAATAGATGATCTCGCACAACATTATTTAGCAAAAGCAGGAATAACAGCTGTAAGAAGAGTAAGACAAACAGATATTGAAAGACTTGCAAAAGCTACTGGTGCAAAAATCATAAATAGACTTAAAGATGTAACAAATAAAGATTTAGGAACTGCAGAAAACGTTTATGATAAAAAGATTGCTGGAGATAATATGTTGTTTATTGAAGGTTGTCCAAACCCAGGGTATGTTACAATATTATTAAGAGGAACATCAGAACAAGTTTTAGCAGAGACTGAACGAACATTAACTGATGCCATTGGTGCAGTTATTTCTACTATAAAGTCAGGTAAGTTTGTTGCTGCTGGTGGCTCTTCTGAGATTGAAGTTGCTTTAAGACTTAAAGATTTTGCAAAAAGTATCGGTGGAAGAGAACAACTTGCAATTGAAGCATTTGCTGAAGTTTTAGAAATTATTCCAAAGACTCTAGCAGAGAGTGCGGGGCTTGATGCAATTGACACAATTGTTTCACTAAGAAATAAACATCAAGATCCATTAAACAAAGGCTATGGAGTGGACGTCATTAACGGGACAATTGCAGACATGAAAAAAAAGAAAGTAATTGAACCAATTGCAGTTAAGACTCAAGCAGTAACTTCTTCTGCAGAAGTGGCAGAAATGATTTTAAGAATTGACGACATCATTGCAGGTCAATCAGGTAAACCAAGAGGCCCACCAATGGGTATGCCTGGCGGTATGGGTATGGGGGATATGTAAATTTCTCCTTTTTTCTTTTTCTTAATAAATAGCAAGGTTTTTAAATAACTTCTTAACTAAAATATATAATAAAAACCTAGCAAAAGTGCAAAAAAATGGTTGAAAAAATATCAAATATAAAAAACTTTCAAAAAAAAATAGACTTGATAGCTAAGGTTATTGATAAAACTCCAATAAGGGAAGTAATTTCAAAACTTGATGAGACCAGACACAAAGTGTGCGAGATATTGATTGGTGATGAGACTGGAACAATATATTTAACACTTTGGGATGAAGCAATCAATAAAATAGACCTTGGAAAAACATATTTATTCAAAAATTTATTTTCTTCTGAATTTCAAAAATCAATTAGATTAAATATTGGAAGATTTGGAATTTTTGAAGAATTAAATAAATCTATTGATGTTGATTTGAATAATTTTAGATCGTCAATTAAATAATTATATAACCTTTAAATATATTTCTACAGTTATATTATTTATTAGACCTTTTAATTTTTATGGGAGTATAGCTCAGCCTGGTCTAGAGCAGTGGTCTTATACACCAAAGGTCGCAGGTTCGAATCCTGCTTCTCCCACCTTTGACCAATTAAATCTATTTTTAAATATTATTGTCTTCTTTTTTATATCGTTTTGAGGATTAATATGACTGTGCAACATAATAGGAAAATATTTTTTTGGTTATTTGGTTTGATTTTTGCTATATTGTTATATTTTATATTATCTAAATATTCAGATAATGATTCATATATTGTTTTATCTATTTCTTTAGTAATAATAATTTTATTTTTTATTATTGGAGAGATATTATCTAGTTTCTCTGGATTTTGTGTGTATTGTTTAAAATCAAAATCTTCTTCTGAGATTCTAAATTTTGCACATAAAGAATATACAAAAGAGAAAAAAACAGAAATAATAAATAGAATAAAATGCGCAATAAATACAGCTATTTCTCAAAATTACTCTACAGAATCAATTAAGCAATTAAATAAACACATGGGTCTTAATGTAGAAGAAACAAATAAATTAATTACTTTAACTAAAAGATTAATTACAATAAAATGGGTATATTGGATTTTAGGGCTTTGTTTTTCTATTTTAAATGTGTTTTTAATATTCTATGTAGATTTCTTTTCATTTCTAAGATTTCCGATTTATGTTCCTTTAGGTACGAATCTAGTAATTTTCTTATTATTCTATATTGAAGGAATATTAGTTATGAGAGTTCCTGAAAATGTTTATTTTAAAATATTAAATATTCAAGAAGAAAAACAAAAAGATAATATTCAAGAAATAAAAACAAAAGAAAAGAAAACCACAATTAAAGAAAAACAAAAAGAAACAATTGAAAGTATAAAAACATCAATCGGTTATTTATTAAAGATGAATGTTCCAAAAGAAATGCTTGAAAGTATACTTATTGAACAGGGTTTTTCAATAGAGGTTTCTAAACAAATAATTTTAGATTTAGAATCAAATGTCTCTATTAAAGAAAAAAAATTGCCAGTTAAAAGACACGGAGCTACAGAAAGATTATTTTTAAATAAAATTTATAAAGATTTTTCCAATCTCAAATCTATAAGTTCTGAATTAAGTGAAATTAAAGAAAACATGAATAGGCTTTCAGAAAAACAAAAAGAAATTGAAGATAGTTTAAATAAATTAAATCAAATGGAAAAAAGAATTACTCAACAATCTAATTTAAATGAAAATAAAAATTTTAATCAAGTAAATTCAAAAAGCATAGTAAAACCATCTAAAGATAAAAATTATAAATTTTCTGAAGAAGTTAATTTTTTATACAATCTAATAAAACCACAAGCATCTAAATATAAAAAAGAAGATGTTCAATCTTTTTTATTATATCAGAACTATAGTATTGAAGTTGTTGATGATCTTATGGAACAATTTAAACAGAACAATGTTAAATTTAAAGAAGATAAAGACGAAAATAAAATTGTCTCTTTTATAAATAACACATTTTCTAGAAAATAGAAATTAAATCTATTTTAAAACTTTTTCTTATCTTAAATATATTAGATTCGACTTAATTTAAGTAGATAATTTATAAATTAAATAAAGATAAATATGGCTGAACAATTTAGTAATAAAATGGAATTAGAAGTTAAAGAATATTGGGAGAAAAACAACATTCCTGAAAAAGTAAGACAAAAGATTGGTAAAAATAATTATTACTTTATTGATGGACCTCCTTATGCTTCTGGTCATTTACATCTAGGCACAGCCATGAATCGTATTCTAAAAGATTTAATCATAAGATATAGAAGAATGACCGGTAACACTGTTCTTGATACCCCCGGCTTTGACACACACGGAGTTCCAATTGAAGCAAAGGTGCAAAAAGCATATGGTTTAAAATCAAAAGAAGATATTGAAAAATTTGGAATTGATAAATTTACAAAAGAATGTGAAAAGTTTGCAACTGAACACATAGAAGATATGTCCAGAGAAATTTATAATCTTGGACAATGGATGGATTTTAAGAACCCTTATAGAACACTTGACAAGTCATATATGGAAACAGGTTGGTGGGTTTTTAAAAAAGCAGCAGATAAAGGTTTACTTTATCATGACAAATATCCAGTTCATGTTTGTCCAACATGTGAGACTGCAGTTTCTTTTAATGAGATTGAACATCAAGATTTAACTGACACTTCTGTTTATGTTAGAATGAAATTAAGAGATAGCGATAACACTTATTTTGTAATCTGGACAACAACTCCTTGGACACTACCTGCAAATTTAGGAATTATGGTTCATCCAAGTTACACTTATGTTGAATTGATACATGATGAAAATAAATATATTGTTGCTGAAGAGCTTGTTAGTAAAATTGTTAAAGAACTAAAATGGGATGAAGATTATACTTTAGGAAATACTTTCTCTGGTCAAGAACTTGTAGGTAAAAGATATGAGCCAATTTTAGGAGAATGGCTAGAGAATTTAGAAGATTTAGAAAAAGATTGTTATAAAGTAATTTCTTCAGCAAGGTTTGTTCATCTTGAAGAAGGAACAGGGCTTGTTCATTGTGCGCCAGGCCACGGAAGAGAAGATTATACTGTTGGTAAGGAGAATGGACTTCCCGCATATTGTCCAGTAAATATTTTAGGAGTTTATGATGAAACTATTAAATGGCACACAAGAGAAAAAGTAAAAACTTTAGATCCAGAAATTATTGAATATTTAGAAGAAAAAGGTGCGCTCTTAGGAAAAAGAGCAATAAAGCACGCTTATCCAACTTGTTGGAGATGTTTTAGTCCTTTACTTCAAGTTGCTCTTCCACAATGGTTTTTAAAGATTGAACCAATGAAAGAGAGATTAAAAGAACTTAATAAAGAACAAGTAACTTGGTATCCTGACTGGGCAAAAGAAAGATTTGATAATTGGTTAGATTCTTTATCTGATTGGCCAATTTCAAGAGCAAGATATTGGGGTACATCAATACCAATCTGGCAATGCGACAAATGTGAAGAGATTGAAGTTTTTGGTTCTCTTGAAGAATTGAAAGTTAAGGCTCCTGAGGTTGATGTAGATATGGATTTACATAAACCCGGAATTGATAACATTACTTTTGCATGTAAATGTGGAGGGGAAAAGAAAAGAATACCAGAAATCTTTGATGTTTGGTTTGATTCAGGAATTGCTTCTTTTGCAAGTCTTGGTTATCCAAAGAAACAAGAATTGTTTAATGATTTTTGGCCACCAGACATTAACCTTGAAGGTAGTGACCAGATAAGAGGTTGGTGGAATTCTCAGATGATTTGTTCTGCAATTTGTTTTGATAAAGCGCCATATAAGTTTGTTGCTCTTCACGGAATGGTTCTTGCTGTTGATAAGAAGAAATTATCAAAATCTGTTGGTAACGACAGACCTCTTCTTGAAAGATTTTCTGAATTATCAATAGATTACTACAGATATTATTTTGCAAGAGAATATAACGGAATGGATGTTGTAATTGACGAAAAGAAATTTGTTGATATTAAGAGAGTGTTTAATCTTTTAGAAAATATTTATTCATTAATGACATTGATGGACGATAAACAAAAATTCTATAGTTCAATTGATAATGATAAACTAGAGATAGAAGATAAATGGATTCTTTCAAAGTATAATTCTTTAGTTGAAAGTTATCATAAGAATTATCAAGGATGTAATTTTTCTAAAGCCTCCGGAGATCTTGAGAAATTCATCTTAGAAGACTTTAGTAGAATATATTTAAAGTTAATAAAGAAAAGAGAAACAAAGAATAATGTTTTAAATCATATTTTCTCTGGACTATTGTTGTTACTCTCACCAGCAGCACCACATTTAACAGAATATCTTTTCTTAAAGTTTAAAGATAGAAAAGAAACAATACACTTAGAGGAGATTCCAATAGCTAATGTGAAATTAATAGATAAAGATTTAGAAGAAAACTTTACAGTAGCTCTTGACATTGTTCAAGAAACACTTGCAGCTAGAGAGAGAGCAAAAAAAAGACTAAGGTGGGTTCTTCCAAAGTTAGTTGTTGTAACACCAGAAGCAAATAAGCTTGAAGGAGTTAAAGAAATTGTAAGTAACATGGCAAACATTAAAGTTGTTGTTTTTCAAACAGAAGTTCCAAAAGGAAATTTTGAAGAAGGTAAAATCAGTGAAACTCTTTCAATCTATCTTGATCTAGATATTCCAAACGGTCTTGAAGAAGAATGGGAATTAAGTGAATTGACTAGAGCCATACAATCAGAGAGAAAGAAAAACAATCTTACTCCAAGTCAAGTAGTGGGTTTGGAGATCGCTTGTTCAGACACTGCATTTATTGAAAGCAACAAAGAAGCAATAGAAG
>CAYWUF010000005.1:0-9681 GCA_964461425.1 uncultured archaeon
ATGTCAGAAATATATTTTAAAGCAATTGATGATTATTCAAAGACAGAAGAGATTAACCTTGCTGTTCTTGAACTTTTTAAAAAACTTAATCCTGGGTTTGTTGGAGACTTGGCAATTAAAGTGCATTTTGGAGAAGAAGGAAATAAAACTTTTATTTCTCCTAAGAATTTTGAAAAACTAATTAATTATATTAAACTAAACAGAGGCTGTCCAGTCTATATTGAAACAAATGTTTTATATAAAAGCAAAAGAACTTCTAAAGATAGTCATATACAACTAGCTAGAGAACATGGATTTACTAATCTTCCAATTGTTATTGCTGATGGAGATATTGGTGAAGAGTTTACAGAAGTTGAAATTAATCAAAAACATTTTAAAACTTGTAAGATTGGTAAAGCATACGGCAACTATAATCAACTAATTGTTTTCTCTCACTTTAAAGGACATGGTTTATCTGGCTTTGGAGGAACAATCAAACAACTTGGAATGGGTTTTGCATCTAGACCTGGAAAACTTGCAATGCATGCAAATTCTAAACCAATTATCAATCCATTAAAATGTAAGAAATGTCATCTTTGTGAACAGAATTGTCCAGTTAATGCTATAAGCATAGGACTAATTCCACATATTGATACAAAGAAATGTATTGGCTGTGCAAAATGTATTTCCATTTGCCCACATGGCGCTTGTACGGTTAACTGGTTGTCAACACTTCCAGGAACATTTGAAGAAAAGCTTTGCGAGTATGCTCTTGCTGCAACAAAGGCAAATAAAGATTCTCAAATAATCTATATTAATTTCTTACTAAATATTACAAACAACTGTGACTGTATGGCTCATACAAAGATAGTTGCTAAAGACATTGGAATTCTTGCAGGAACTGATCCAGTTGCTCTTGACAAAGCATGTTATGATCTATTAAACAAAAGAGAGAATAAAAAAGTCTTTGGTGGAGAGAAAACCTTTGATTATGCTGAAAGTATTGGGCTTGGAAAGAAAGAATACGTTTTAAAAGAAATCTAAACTATAAGATATTTATGCCACTAATAAGATTACCTAAGATTTTTAGAAAAGAGAAATCAACTACAATTAAACCTTTTGGAAAGAAAAGAGAATTACAACAACAAGTCCAAGATATGGTTGATGGAAAAAAAACAGATTCTTGGAAAAAAAAAGGAACTGTTGATAGATATTCTTCAGTTTTAGATGGTAGATTAGATTTAAATCCTCATTTTTTCTTAAAACAACTAGGTAAGAAAAATCCTCAAGTCTTGTTTGGAGGAGTAAGTAAAGGAGAATATATAACGCCATTTAGAGAAAGATTAAGAACTGAAAAAATAAATCCAAAGATTGATGTTTTTAATTTAACAAAAATAGTTTCTAAAAATAGAAATGTGCGTTCTGATTTATCAATTGGTCAGGCACTTGAAACAATAGCAAGTAACCCTGAGAAATATTCTGCACAAATTGGAAGAATGAAAGAGAGATATGATTTAGTAATTTGTCCAAGTGGTGTTGGGATGCATACTCTTTATCCTGCATTTAATGTTTTTAGTGTTGCTTTAATGATTAAACCAAAAGGAAGGGCATATGTTGAAATTCCAACAAAAACATTTATAGAAGAACAAAGTATTAATAATAAAGAAACATATCCTTCTAATCAAGTAAAAAGAATACAAACACAAGTAGATAATATTGAAAAGATTGTTAAAAGAATGTTAAATGCTCATTATAAAAAAGATGTAAGCAGTGAATATAACATAATGGTTTTAGGAAAATCAAAATCTCGAAATGGAGTATTTGTAAGGATTACAAGGAAATAAAATTAATCTAATTTGTGATTATAGATTTTATTTCTATGTTCAAAATATCTAAAAATTAATTTATCATTTTGTTTATCTACTCGAAATATTAAAACGAATTGTTCAGTGATATGAACTCGTTTATATTCTTGTAATGGTTTTTTTAGATTTTTATAATGGTCTAGATATTCACTATCTTTTATTTCTTCAACTTTATTACGAATTGCATTGTATAGTGCAGGATCTTTTGAAAATAATTTGTATAATATTTTTGTAAGATCATCATGCAATTCAGAATCCATACTAATCAGCGTTTTCCATGTTTTTTAACTATCTTGTCAAATTCATCCATATCTTTAAATTTATAAGTAATTTTATTTTTACTAGCGAGTATTCTTTTAACAAATTCAGGCCTTAACTCTGGTTCTAGGTTATCTTTTGAATATTTTTCAACAACAAGGGTTATCGCTTCAGCTTTGTTTTTCAAATTGTGTTGTGCTTTTATAATATTTAGAGTTTGATTTATCTCTATTGGTAAATCTATTAATGCTTTCATTTTATTGCCTCCATTAATAACAATATATACTTGTATATACATATTAATAGTTATTAACATTTATTAACATATGTTATTTCTTCTCTAACACTTTTTTTAAGAAAGCCCCCGTGTAACTCTTATTGTTTTTTGCAACTTCTTCAGGATTTCCTGTAGCTATTATCTTTCCCCCACCTTTTCCGCCTTCTGGGCCAAGGTCTATAATGTAGTCTGCTGACTTAATGACATCAAGATTGTGCTCAATAACAACAACAGTGTTTCCTTTCTCTACAAGCCTGTTTAAAACATCAATCAACTTCTTAACATCATGGAAATGAAGACCTGTTGTTGGTTCATCAAGAAGGTAGATGGTGTTACCAGTGTCTCTCTTAGACAGTTCTTTTGTTAACTTTATTCTTTGTGCTTCTCCGCCTGATAGAGTAACTGAACTTTGTCCAAGCTTAATGTACCTAAGACCAACATCAACAAGAGTCTGTAACTTTCTTTTAAGATTTGGAAGATTTTCAAAGAAAAGATAAGCTTCGTCAACAGACATATCAAGAACATCTGCTATGTTTTTACCTTTATATCTTATATCTAAAGTTTCAGCATTATATCTTTTTCCTTTACACTCTTCACAGTCAACGTAGATGTCAGGAAGAAAGTTCATTTCAATTTTAATCTGTCCATCACCTTGACAGGCTTCACATCTTCCACCCTTGACATTAAATGAAAATCTACCAATATCATAACCTCTTAATTTTGCTTCATTAGTCATTGCAAAAACATCTCTAATGTCATCAAAGAGCTTAGTGTATGTTGAAGGGTTAGACCTAGGTGTTCTTCCTATTGGAGATTGATCAATTGAAATTACTTTATCGATTACTTTTGGAACAATTATTTCTTTAACTTTACCAATATCCATTTTAGAGTCATAAAATTTAGTCATAAGGTATGGATAGATTGTTTCATAAACTAGAGAAGATTTTCCAGAACCGGAAACTCCAGTAATACAGGTCAAGATTCCTGTTGGAATATCCAGATTAATTTTTTTAAGATTATTCTCTTCAGCACCAATAACTTTAATAAAATCTCTTGGCTCTTTTCTTGCTTTTGGAGTTTTAATAAACTCTTTACCTGAGAGATATTGACCAGTTAAAGACTCTTTATGTTTCTCAATTTCTTTAGGTGTGCCTGAAGCAACAACATAACCACCATAGATTCCAGCTCCTGGTCCCATGTCAATTACATGATCTGCTTGTCTTATAGTGTCTTCATCATGTTCAACAACAATAACTGTATTTCCTAAATCTCTTAACTTAGAAAGAGTATCAATTAATTTTTGATTATCTCTTTGGTGAAGACCAATTGAAGGTTCATCAAGAACGTACAAGACACCAGTAAGATTTGTTCCAAGGTTTGTTGCCAAACGGATTCTTTGTGCTTCTCCGCCTGACAACGTTCCAGAAGATCTAGATAGACTTAAATAATTTAAACCAACTTTTTCTAAAAACTCTAAACGAGAATTAATTTCTTTTAAAACATGATTTGCGATTTCTTTTTGTTTATCATCTAATTTTAATTTCTTGAAGAAATCTACTGTTTCTCCAATTGAAAGATCAGTAATTTCAATTATAGATTTATCTGCAACTTTAACTGCTAATATTTTTTCTTTTAATCTTTTTCCTTTACAGACTGGACAGACAGAAGTTCTCATGTACTTTTCCATATCGTGTCTTCTGTAGTCAGATTCTGTTTGCTTGTATAATCTTTGAGACTGAGGAATTAATCCTTCCCAAACACCTTTGTAATTGAAACTAGAAGTTCCATTCTTTCCTTCAAGATTAAATTGAATGTCGTCTTTTGAACCATACATTAGAATATTATATTGTTCTTTTGTTAAGTCCTTGATTGGAGTCATTGCTGAGAAATTATAATGTTTAGCAATTGTTGCTAGATGTTGACCTCTCCAGCCATCAACTGCATTTCTGTAAATCATTATTGCTCCATCAGCAATTGATTTTGTTTTGTCTGGAATTATTAGGTCAGGATCAAAATCCATTTTAATACCTAAACCAGAACACTCTTCACAAGCACCAAAAGGAGAATTGAAAGAAAACATTCTTGGTTGTAGTTCTTCAAAAGACAATCCACAAACTGGACAAGACATCTTTGCTGAGAAAAGTTTTTCTTTTGCTTTCTCTTTGTTCTTTTCAAAGTCTTTTACTGTTACTATCTTAATTAATCCATCAGACTTATGAATACCTTGCTCAATGTCTTGGTATAGTCTTGTCTGATCATCTTTAGGGTTTATTCTATCAATCACTACATCAATATCATGCATTCTATATCTATCAATCTTAATATCTTCATCAGTTCTTGCAATCTCTCCATTTACTCTTACTCTTAAGAATCCTTCTTTGTTTAAATCAACAAACAACTTTTCATAAGTTCCTTTTTTCTTTTGAACAATTGGTGCAAGTATGTATATTTCTTCATTATATTCCTTTAGAATATTTTCAGTCATCTTCTGTGGAGATAAAGACTTGATTTGGATATTGTGCACTGGACAAAAAGGTATTCCTATTCTTGCATATAACAATCTTAAGTAATCATAAAGCTCAGTTACTGTTCCAACAGTTGAACGAGGATTTTTGGAAGTAGTCTTTTGCTCAATGGAAATTGCAGGAGATAATCCTTCTATTGAATCAACATCTGGTTTCTTCATCATTCCAAGGAACTGTCTTGCATAAGCTGAAAGAGACTCAACATATCTTCTCTGGCCATCAGCATAGATGGTGTCAAACGCTAAGGTTGACTTACCAGACCCAGAAAGCCCAGTGATAACTACCAGTTTATCTCTAGGTATCTCTACATTAATGTTTTTTAGGTTGTGCTCTCTGGCACCTTTGATTACTATATTTTTTTGCATATGATGTTTCGCCTGATGATTAGTTTTTAAGTAAAAAAGCTAAAGCTGTAATAAATAATTATATATAGAAGACTATTAAAACACATCTTTTGTTTATTTATCAAAACAATGATTTATACCATTTCTCGTATTGTTTATGATCTCCAACAAAAAATATTTGTTTTTCTAAATTATTTTCATCTTCTGTAAATACAATTCGGTATTGGCCAACTTCTTCTATATAATATTTTGAATTATGTAATTTTCTTGCATTTAATGGCTGAGCCATTTGTTCTAATTTTTTTAAAATTTGTGCCTGTGTATTATTATCTAATTTAGCAAAATATTTATCCCAGCCCGGGATAAAAGTTATTTTCCAGTCTTTTAGATCCATATTTGAATTTATTTAATTAAATGTTTATATTTGCTTAGAGCTTTACTTGCAGACATTGGTTTTTGTCCTTTTTCAGTCATTCTTTTTTTTATTGATTCTATTTTTTGTGCCACTTGTTCTTCTTCAGAAAAATCCTCTAGCAGATTATATTCTTTATTAAGAGCAAGCATTCCAAGTCTTACTGCTTCATTTTTTGTTTTTGCAATTCCGCAATCAATTGCTCTTTTTATTATTATTGCAGGTATTCCTTCCATATTAATCGTTGTTCTCATTATTTCGTCTCCATATATCTTTTAAGATATATGTATATTTGATGCGAAATATATATAAAATATGCACGAATATTACACAATTTTAAAGTGGTCACAAATTATGACCTGTTCAATTATATTATGTATTTCAAATAGGGGGTCATTTTCGGGGGGGTAGGTGTCCAGTGGAGCCCCTTTTGAAAAAAGCGGCTTCAGCCGGAAAAACTACACTGCGGTCGGTTGACGCGCAGCCTATTTGCGTATGGCTCTACTAGAAAGAACAAAATTAAGTTGTGTGTTATCAATTTAGTCTTTTAAGTTTTCAATTAATTTTTCTTTAGTTAGTTCAAAGCCATAGATGTTTTGAAAAGAAGAAAAGAATTCGTTTGGATTTTTAGAAGATTTAAGTAAATTAATTACTTTTTCTGTGTTGTATTTTTTTAATAGCACCGTAACAAGTTTTCCTGAAGGCCTGTAATGTTCAACATCAAATGTTTCATGGGAGTCTATACAATTTACTATTTCTTCTATTGGTTTATCAGAGATTTGTTGGTTAGCAAGATAATAAGCAAGTCCTTCGTTTAGCCAACTAGGAACAAATCCTTTATTTCTTATTTCTGCAACATAAACATGCACAATTTCGTGCTTAAGTAATTTTTTAAAATAGATTTGTTTTTTACCTGTTTCTTTTTCATAATATTCTGGATCAAAGATAAATACTTTTGTTCCATAATCTCTTGTGTGTCCTGTAACCCAATCTTCAGTTTTCTTTCCTTGAATAATATCCATTTCTTCTCTTGAGTGTATCATGTATATTTTAAATTGTTTTTGTAGAGTAATTTCAAAGAACTCATTATAGTCTTGTATTGCCTTTTCTTTAACATCTAAAAGTTCTTGAGGAATTGGTCTTTTTTCTAATTCTAAAAATAGTTCTTCTTTTGTAATTGTAGCCATAATATTCTATAATTATAGAAAAAATAAAAGAGAAGAAATAAATTTATTTCTTCTTCTTTGTTCCTTTTTTTATGAAATAGATGTAGATTATTGGAAGCAACCCTGCTGTGTTTAAGATTAATAAACAAACAAACCAAGTAAGTTGATTATTTCTTCCTGCTTTCCATAAAGCTATACCTTTCCATATCAGTTCCCAAATTAGTAATGGGATAAGCCACATTAACATAGTGTTTGTAATCATATAAAAATAAAGATTGAAAAGATATATAAAAGATAAGGATTTAAGAAAAAGAATAGAAAAAAGGAAATTAATTACTTCTTAATATTCTTTTTAGTTTTAACTTCCTTAATATTTATTTTAAATCTTTTTAAGAATAAAATTAGTCCAGTAATTGTCATTCCAATAATAATTATTATAAGAATCCATCCAGAATAATTCTTTTGAATACAAACACAATTTTCTAAATCAAGTGTTGTATTTTTTGGACAAGTTAAGTTATTACAATTATTTCTTGAAGCTCTATTCACTCTTTCTTGATATTCTATTGAATTGTAATAGTCTTCTTCTATATTTCGAGTAGAAGAATCATCATTAGAATCAACAGGAGGAGTAGTTGGTGGAGTTACTGGGTCTTGTGTAGGTGGAGTTGTTGGTGGTGTCGTTGGACTTTGTGTCGGTGGAGTTGTTACTGGAGGAGTTGTAGGGTTTTGTGTAGGTGGATTGTTTGCTGGAGGGGTTTGTGGAGTATTTACAACTGCAGTATATCCTGCAATCTTAAATTCAGAAAAACCAGGAATCTCAACAGAATACCAGAAATGGGTTGGGGTTTGAGATTTTTCTGCAAAGTTTAGTGCTTTCCAAACTCCATTTTCTTTATGTAATATTTTAAAATCAACAAGATTTGAAGCATTTCTCCATTCTTTTAAAACAGCCATTTCTAAATAATATTTTTTAGCATTTAAAGATAGACTTTCAATTGGTTCTTTAATTTCATAACATTGATATAATACTTCACTATTTCCTGCTGAACAATTGGCAATAGAATAATAATAGTGATCAAACTCAACTTCAGAGTTATCTAATAAAACAACTCTCATCTTTCCAAGTTCATTGTTAATGTTAGTAAACACAACATCTCCTGAAAAACCAGCATCATCTAAAACAATCTCTATAGGCTTTTCATTAATTCTGTCCTTTAAAGCAACAACCTGATAAACAGATTTGTTTTGTGTTAAAGTTGGTCCATCATTATTAGAAATAACCACCATATATGGAACAGAAAATGTTGCTTGAGATTGATTATTTATATTTTCTATAAAAAATTCATCGTCAGCATCATTATAGATAAAAATCTTATCTAAGTTAAGTGCATTAGAACTTAATTTAAATTTAGGATTAATAGTTTTATAAAAACTTGCTTTTGAATCTTCTATTACTTCCATATTTGAACTAACTATATTAGTTGTATTTTTTAAATCTGCATCTGATTTTCTTAATTTTAAAGCAGTTGTACAGTTACTAAAGTTTGCATTTTCAATATTTAATCTACTGAAATTATTACCATAGATACAAACAGGTAAAGAATCTGAAGAATTGGTAGTAAATTTAAGAATATCAACTGTTGAATTTTCAGTATAAATTAAACTTAGATTATTATTAGTAATTGTTTCTTCGTTGTTTAAGATTTCAGAAAAAGAAACAGTACTGTTATCTATGTCTATTCCTCTAGAAACAGGAGAGCTTGTTTTGTTATTATATAATGTAATCTTTCCTGCAAAGGTTACATCGTCACTGTTTTCTATAGATAAAGGAATTGTAGCAACTCCTCCAACGGTGTTATTAATATTTATTGTTCCTGGGAAATCAACTATAACATTATCTAAGTAAAGACCAAATGCAACAGAATCTTGAGCAGTTGTTGTGTCTTTTCCAATTAAAGCTAATATTAGTTGTGTTGAGTTATTTGAAGTTAAAGTAGAATCTCTTAGGATTATACCATAACTACTAGAGATCCATGTGAATAAATTATATATTTGTGCATAAGCATTATTAAAATTAAGAGTAGAATCAATTGCTTCAATACCTGATATATTAGAAGAACTTATATCAAATATCTTTAATTGAGTATCAATACTAAAATCAGAATTATTTGAATAAATTCCAACAATTTTACCATCTTGTGTACCATTTACACGATTAGATATTTTTTCAATATTTATATTTTTTAAAGTAACATTTTCTGAGTTGTTTAAGTAGATTGAATAAATGTCTTTTGGTTTTGCAAAAGTATTTACATTGATGTTATCAAGTATAATTGTATTAGATCCATCAATATTAAAAAATCTTAAATAGGTTAGATTTTGTTGATCTGTTAAATTGTTTAGTTTGATATTTTTTAAAGTAACATTTATTGAGTTAGAAATTGTAAAAGCTTGACTAATTGGCCCTCTAAGTTCTAGATTTTCAAAAATTAAGTTTGAGGCATTATTAAGTGTAAAAGCAGTTCCTTGATTACTAAATGTAAGAACTGTGTTAGATAGACCTTTAATTGTTAAATCAGACTTGTAATTAAGAGTAATAACTGAAGGATTTAATGATTCATCACAGATTATAATTTCAGTATAGCTGTTTTCACTATCTATTGCTGACTGTAAGGTTGTATGCGGAGAATTAATACATCCTGCTGGAAAGAAAAAGACTCCTTCTGGGTATTGTGTATATGTGCTGACATACCCGGTTGCTCCTGCAGCAGAAACTGTGTTTATAAAAAATAATAAAAATACTATTGATATCCATTTAATTGTCTTAGTTAATTTCAATTTAGTTCACTTCC
>CAYWUF010000005.1:9781-15483 GCA_964461425.1 uncultured archaeon
AAGTTAAATATATTACAACCGTTAAGTTTTAATACCTTTTATAGGTTAAAAATAGATGATTTTTACAGAAAAACTAAATTTTAAAAATATTTTTTAAATATGAAAAATAAGTTTGCTTTTTATTTAATTAAGAAATTTAATTTTTTGCGGAAAGTATTTAAATTTATTGGAGATAATATATTTAATCTAAGGAATAGAATATATTTTTTGTAAGACAATTATATTATTTCTGTTATTAAGAATTTTAAGAACGTTTTTACAAACTTAATTCTAAAATATTTTAGATTATAATTTTACTTTAAATTATAGATTTAATACTAATGGGTTTTTTAGATAAAAGTGCGCACATAGGAATAATGAAAATAAACATGGACCAAATAATAATTGATGCTGGAATTTCTAACATCCACATTAGAATTACAACAGATTTTAAACATAAAAATATAGTGATTTCTAATAATGGTGAAATAAAGACAATTCTTGAAAAGCACAACTTGTTAGATGATTTAAATAAAAGCAAACAACTTTATATAACTGGAAAGTTGGCTGAAATAGTACAAAAAAATTTAGAACAAGGCTATATTATTTTACCAGCAGCTGCACTTTGGTCAGAAGCTAAATTTAAAATTAAAAACAACACCGCAATTACTTCTTTGGGTGTTGTTGATTTATCTGCTTCTGGATTTAGAGTTATTGCTATTGATAGAAATGGAAATCTTAAAGATGATTTGTTGATTACAAACCCCCACTGTGGAGCAGGAAGTGGTATAAATCTAAGTCGTATTTTAGAAAAATTAGATATTTCTTCAGAAAAAGTAGATTCTATTTTAATAGATTATCTTGGAGAAGAAGGAAAAGATAAACGTTTGAAAGTTTCAATAAGAGCAGATCGTTGTGGTGTTTTTAGTTCATCAGCTACAATTTCTGATAAGAACCAAGGAATTCCTTTACAAGATGCTCTTGCTGTAACTATGAAATCAGAAGTACTTAAAGCTTGTAAAAAAATGCCAGAAGGAATAGATGTAGTCTATTTAACTGGAAGAGTTTTTATGTGGCAATTTATGCAAGATTGTGCCAAGGATTATTTAACTAGTATTGGAGTTAAAGAAATTATTTTTGATCAAGAACAAGAGATGTTTATTAATGGAGTACAACATCTGATTGAAGAAATTGGATTAGATAATTTAAGGGGACAAAATATAGAAATCTTAAGCAAAAAAGAATCATTTACTGAATATCCAAGCTTTAAAGAATTAAAAGCCAAATATGAAAAAGAAGGATTATTTAAAAGAATTATTTTTGATAAAGAATCGATTTCAGAATCCTTTTCTGAATCAACGCCAATTAACATAGGGTTAGATGTTGGTTCAACAATGGCAAAGATGATAATATCTGATGCTAGAAACAATTCTCTTCTTTTTAAAAGCTCTTATAATAATCATGGAGATACTATTGAAACAATTAAACATATTTTTGAAGATATAAAAAATAAAGGAATCAATAAAATTAATATTCAAAATATAGGAATTACTGGAAGTGGACGCTATCAAGTACAAAAGATTTTACGAAAGGTTTATCCTGATATTGAAAATAGAATTTTTGTATTGGTTGAAAATTATGCTCATGCGCGTGGTTCAATTGATTATGCTAAAGAACACATTCTAAGTTTAAAAGATAAATTTCCACAAATCAATCGCGAATTTTGTGTACTTATAGACATTGGAGGAGAAGACACCAAAGTTTCTACAATCTCTCTAGCAAAAGAAGAACTTTTTGATAACGTGATGAACATTAAATGTTCTGCAGGTACTGGTAGTCTTATGGATACTCTTAAATCTTTATTTGGAATAGAAGACATTAGTGATGCGTGTACAGAGGCTTTTAATGCTAAAAAAGCTTGTGAGATTAATGCTACTTGTGCAGTTTTTTTAATGGAAAATGCACAGAAGATGCAGTCATTAGGTTTTGGAAAAGATGAAATTTTAGCTTCTTGTAATTATGCAATTGTAGAGAATATGGCAAGAACTCTTTGGAATCAAATTGAGTTTCCTAAAAACGCATTAGTACTTTTACATGGACAAACTATGTTGTCTGATCCGTTACCGTTAGCAGTAACTCATCGTCTACAGGAAAGCGAGATGACTTGTACTTTAATCCCACCATTACCTGGACACCGTGCTTGTTTAGGGCTCATCAATAGTATTAAAGATAAAGAAATAATTGAAACTGAATGTGTTTTGGATGATTTGATTAATATTAAATTTACTAAAAGAATTATTCAATGTAGAGGAGTGGCTTGTGGAGACAAAAATGCTTGTTGTTCTAGAACGATGCTTACTTATACTGATAATAATAAAGAAACTTCTTTACTTTTAGGAGGATGTACAGCAGTTAACGAATTAATTGCAGGGAAAAAGGTTGAGCAAAACACCTTGGATGCATATTTGGATATTTGGCAATATATTGACAGTAAACTTCCAAAATCAAGAGATAAAAATAGATTAATTATTCCTAGAAGTTTTGCTATATCAGAACAGGCTTTCTTTTTATCACAAATATTTGCAGATCTAGAAATTCCAGTTTATGTTGATAATGTTACTGAACAAGATATTTTAAATGCACAATCATTATTTGAAATAGATGTTTGTGCGCCTTTAATAGGAGCTGTTGGACAATATATAAGATTGGCTAAAGAAGAACATGGAATAATTTTAATTCCTCAAATTGATTTTTTACCAACTGAAGGCAAAAGTTTAGGTAGAACTTGTACTACTAATCAGGGTGGTGTAGCTATTGCTAAGAATTTTGCAAAATCTAAATATCCTGAAAGTAATTTTTATTTATTTGATCTGAGTATTAAAAAACTAGATGCAGAATATCTTTCTAAGCATCTTTATAATAAATTAGAAAATGTATTTAAATTTTATAATGTAAATATCTCTGAAGAAGAATTTAAAGAAATAATAAACAAAGCATTAAAAGCTAATCAACAATTAAAAACAGAAATTGCAGAAATTACAACAGAGATTTTAGAAAAAGCAATTGAAGAAAAACGTAATATTTCTGTTGTTTGTGGTAGAGAATATATTTTAAATCCAGATATTTATGATAGTCATGTTGGCAAATTATTGAAAGATAAAGGAATTGTTGCGTTACCGTCTTATGCTTTAGAAACAGAATTGGATGATAATTTTAATTATATTTATTGGAGAAATCCACATGATTTAGTTACTAAGATTAATGCAATTGCAAATAATAAATTATATCAAATAGTTAAAAATGAAAAGCTTAGTGCTGTGTTTAAAAAAATAGAAACAGGCTTAACTAACTCTTCACTTTCCGTTATTCAAGTTTCTACTTTTCGTTGTGGACCAGACACTGTTATTACTCCTACAATTGCAGAGATTGTTAAGAAAAAACCAAGTCTTCTTATTCAATCAGATGCGATGATTAAAGAATTAGCTCATTTAGAAAATCGTGTAAATACTTATATCAATCAATTAAATAAAAAATTACATTCTGATATTGGTGGAAAAACTTTTGAAATTAAAATTATAGAAGAATTTGATGCAAAAGGATTAAATCGAGATACAGATGTAATATATTTTCCAACTTTAGATGATAATCGTGGTGTTTTATCTGTGTTTAGAGCTTCTGGATTAGTTGTTTTTGATAATTATGAAGACGAATCTTACGATTTAGAAAAGAAAATTAAGTTTGGAAGGAAATATGCTGGAGATAGTGTTTGTGCGCCTTTAGCTGGTGTTTTTGCTGATATGGTTTTAGCCGTTGAAGATTTTAAAAGAAGAAAAAAAGAGAACGATCCTTTAGTAAAAGGAAAAACTAGAATTTTAGTTTTTGATAATAAAGGCACTGGTCCTTGTCGTCAAGGACAATATTTTGAAATGCATAAGTTTCTTTTAAATCAGAAGTTTGGTTGTAATAGTTCTTGTCAAAAATCAAATATAGATTCTTTTGAACCTCAGATAAAAATTATGGTTGGACATGAGAGAGATAACTATAATGTGGGGTTAGATGAGTGGGCATTGATACAGTCTTTTCAAGGTTTAATTTTACAAGGCGTGTTACATTCAATGCTTTTAAAATATGGAGCGAATTGTTCTAATTTTGAACAATATAAGGAATTTTATCAGGATTATCTAAAATTAAAAAAAGATATTTATAAAATTTTAGAAGAAAAAACTAAGCCTTCCGATTTTGCTCTAAAATCTATAACTAAAATTAATCAAAAATCTAGTTATGCGGGTGCAGTTTCAAAATATTTGGGTTATGGTTTATATAGAAATAATGGCCTTAGAACAATTTTAAAAAGATTTTCAAAGAAATGGAATTCTTTACAACAAAATCAAGCAAAAGACAAATTTAAAATACATATCGAAGGAGAAGCATATATGCGTGCTGCTCAAGTTCAAGATATATTTAATGCACTTGTTGATTCTATTGGATTTCAAACTTTTGAAGTAAATTATTCTCCTTTATGGAGTTATATGGAATTGATTATAGAATATAATATATTAGATATTCAAGAAAAAATAACACTATCTAAAGACAAATTAGAAATAAAAAAATTACAAGCTGCTCTCTCTCGTTTACGTTTAGTGATTAGAATTTTAAGAAACGTTTTAGCTAAGCCATTATACAATGCAGGACAAATAGATATGCCTGACAATATGGGGAAAGTATTAAATCATACAAAAACATTATTACCTTCACTTAAGCCACGCGGAGAATTGCCGCCTTATGTTGGAGAAGCTATTTTAAAAATTAACGAAGGAATTGATTTATTTTTAAATGTCGCTCCAGAAGGCTGTATGGTTTCATCTATGGGTCAGCTTTTTGGTCATTCTATTTTAGAAATAAGTCAAAATAATGCTAGAATCCAGGATTTATTTTCTTTAAATGGGGAAGTAAATTTTGAGCAACTACAAACTGCTATTCTTAAGAGTATGGGGCCAGACAAATATTATAGAATTTTACGTTAAAATTTGTGATAGTTTGCTATAATTTTTTAATCGAGAATGCTGCTATTAAATATTCTGTTTTAAGACAAGCTAAGCCAAGATTAGCAATTTTAGAAACTGAGCTTGCAAAATCTTGGTTAACGCCAGAAGAAGATAACGCGTGGAAGAATTTGTAAAAGGTCAACTTAAATTAAGATTAACAGAGTTAGATTAGTTTCTTCTCTAATTCATGATAGTAATCAAGACTTAATTTTCTTATGTCTTTTAATATTGGTATAGTAATTTTTCTATCTTCTAAAAGATTTAGCCTTTCTTCAAACCAAGTTATCCAAACATCTTTTCCTGATTTTTTTGTTTGATAGATTATTTCTTCTAAAACAATATTCCAGTCAGGGTTTGTTCTAGCAATTGATTGACAATCATCTATATCTCCATCTCTGTCAGTTATGCTTTTGAAAACTAAGATGTCTTCTAAAGAACAAGTAAATAGTCTAATATTTTTATATTCTTTTATTAGTTTTGCTCTCTTTATCATGTTTTCACTAAGGAAAAGATTATTACATACAATCTTATTAAATATATCAAATCTGTAGTTGTCTTTGATTAGTATATTTTCTAGATTTAGTTTGTGGTATTCCCTTGTTGGTTTTTCTAGTGCGAAATCATTTTTCTTGAGTGTATTGATCAACGATTCATATTCTTCTTTAGAGTTAACTATTA
>CAYWUF010000006.1:0-14984 GCA_964461425.1 uncultured archaeon
TTTAGAATCTGGGCTACAAAGATTCTAAAACAATTTGCAATAAAAGGATATGTCTTGGATAGAAAAAGATTAGAGAATGGCTCTTTTTTTAATAAAAATTATTTTAATGAATTATTAGATGAAATTAGAGAGATTAGACTTAGCGAAAGAAATTTTTATCAAAAAATTACAGACATCTATTCTACAAGTGCAGATTATGATAAAAGTGCAAAAACTACTAGAAATTTTTTTTCAAAAGTTCAAAATAAGTTGCATTTTGCAATACATCAAAATACTGCTCCTGAGTTAATAATGAAAAGAGCAAATGCTAAAACAGAAAATATGGGATTAACTTCTTGGAAGAACGCACCTGCTGGAAAAATAATAAAAACAGATGTAAGTATTGCTAAAAACTATCTTAAAAAAGAAGAACTAGAGTCTTTAAGTAGAATTGTGTCTGCTTATCTAGATTTAGCAGAAGATAGGGCTAAACGAAAAATACCAATGAGTATGGAAGATTGGTCTAAGAGACTAGATGCTTTTTTAAAATTTGATGAAAGAGAGTTATTAGAAAATGCAGGAAGTATTACTCAAGAGATTGCTAAACAACATGCTGAATCGGAATTTGAAAAATATAGAGTGGTTCAGGATAAATTATTTAAATCTGATTTTGATAAATTACTTGAGAAAACAAAAGACATTACTAAAGATAATCAAAAAAAGGAGTAGTTACCCCCGAAACCCTTAAATACTGTTTTTGGTACTATTATATTATGACTGTAAAAAAAGAATGCAGAATTAATAAATACATTACTGAAAAAGATGTTTTTATTGTAGAAAATATGTTGAATAATTGGTATGATTCAGCTGCAAAAATACCCGAGTTTACAAAAAAACTACCTGTAGAAATTACTTCTTATAAATTTAAACTTATTTTAAGTTATCTTAAAAAAAAGAAAAAAGTTTTAATAAGTAAAGAAAAAAATCAAATAATTTACGTTCCCCCAGCATCTAAAAAGTTGGAAGCAATAATAAAGAAGGGCGTAGTGTGGAATCCTAAGAAGAAATAACAAATGAAAGCACAACTTTATTTTAGACACGATTCTTTTAGAAAAGGACAGAAGGAAATGATTCGAGATATCTATGAGTGTTTTTCTTCTAGCAAAAACATCCTGGTTCATGCACCAACAGGGACTGGAAAAACTGATTCTGCTCTTTCTGCAGCAATCACTCTTGCTATTGAAAAGGACTTAAAGGTTCTTTTTTTAACACCAAAGATTTCTCAACACAAGATTGCCTTAGATGTTGTTGAAGATTTAAATGACAAATATAATCTTAAAATAAAAGCAATTGATTTTGTTGGAAAGAAAAACATGTGTATTGAACCTGTTATTTCTAAAACAGACTCTAACTTTTATGAAATCTGCTTAATGGCTTGTAAGAAGAAACAATGCCCGTTCTTTGAAAATATTAGACCAAGTAACAAAGCTCAAAGAGATATGCTTGCTTATGTTCTTGAAAAGAAACTTTCAGAAAAAGAAGTTTTAACACATCATGAAATTAAAAAGATTGCAGAAGGATTAACTAGTGTTTCTGGAGAAAGACAACCAGTTTGTGCTTATGAACTTGCTAAACTTTATGCTAAGAGTTGTAAAGTTATTATTGCAGATTACTATCATGTGTTTTCTAGTAAAGTTATGGAATCTACACTTAACGAGATTGGTGTTAGTCTTGATGAGTGTATTGTTATTATTGACGAAGCACACAATCTTGAAGACCGATTATTAAAATTAATTTCTAAATCTCTTAACACAAACATGCTACACAAAGCAATCAGAGAAGCAAAAGATGTTAAGAATGGAAAATTAAAAACAGTTCTTGAAAAACAACTTGATTTTATTGAAAGGGTTGCAGAAAAGAAACTAGAAAGAATAAAAGAAGAGAAAATAGAGAAAGACGAAATATTAATAAGAGAAATAAGAGACGACATTATTGGTTTTATTGAAGAACTAGATGAGTCTGGTTTAAAGTATATTGAAGAACTTAAAGAGAGCAGTTCTGCATTAATTGCTGTTGGATTATTCTTAGAAGAATGGATTAAAGAAAAATTTGCACACATACGTTTTATTAAAAAAGAAAGAAACGTAATTAGTGTTAAATATAATGCCTTAGACATTTCCCCACTTACTAAAAAAGTCTTTGATACTTGTCGTTCAACAGTTTTAATGTCTGCAACATTAACTCCTCTTTCAATGTATATTGATATCTTAGGATTATCCAAAACAACAACTGTAAAAGAATACCCGACACCATTTGAAAAAGAAAAAAGACTTAATCTTTTGATAACTGACACCACAACTAAGTTTACACAAAGAAATGATTTAGAATATAAAAAAATTGCAAAGCATATTGAAAATTGTGTAAACTCTATACCTGGTAACTGTGTTGTGTTCTTTCCTTCTTTTGAAGTTATGGGCGACATTCTGCCTTTTTTAAATGTTATAAATAAACCAAAGATCATTCAAGAAGAAAGAATGGATAGTCGTGACTTTGAAGAAATGATTTTAAATTTTAAAAAACACTCTAAAAAGTTTGGAGGAGTTTTATTTGCAGTAATGGGTGGGAAAGCATCAGAGGGAATTGATCTTCCTGGAGAACTTTTGATTGGAGCAATTATTGTTGGAATTCCTCTCTCACGAATGGATATTGAAACTAAAGCTAAGATTGATTATTACGAGATTAAGTTTAGAAACGGATGGAACTATGCTTATATCCAACCAGCTATACAAAAAGTTATACAGAGCGCAGGAAGAGTAATTAGAACAGACACAGACAAAGGAGTAATTGTTTACATTGATGCTCGTTTTAGATGGGAGAACTATAGAAAATGTTTTTCAAAAGACATGCAATTTTTAATAAGCAAGGATTCTAAAACTGAGATTGAAAATTTCTTTAAGAAATAGATTTTTTTGAATAAGAAAATTCTTTTTAAAATTCCTTTTTAGAATATAGCTTAGATTTCCCTTGTTTGATTTCTTCCAGATCTCTTTCTATTGCTTTACCTAAAAGTGCTTGCTCTTTCTTACTCATTTCTTATACCATTTTTCATATTCTTTATGACTTTTTAAAAATCTTAAAATATATATTTTATTATCATTAATTTGATAAATAATTCTACACGAATATCCTACTCTTTCTATAAAATATGGAAGACCATAATGAAAATGCTTTCTTGATATTCCTTCTACTCTAATTTTTAATAAATGATTTTGTATCTCTTTTCTAATTGTTTTATCCAAATCTTTCATATCTTTATGAAAATCTTCTTCAAAGATTATATCTAACATATTTAATCAAGTAAGTCTGGATTTAATTTATAAAATTCTTCTTCTGTATAGGTCTTCTTTTTTCCGGATTTAATTTTTTCCATTTCTCTTGCTATTGCTTTATTGACAAGTATTACTTCTTCTTTACTTGGTTTTTCTTCTTCAACTTTGTGCTTGTGTGCAAGTTCTAGTATTCCTGCTCTAATTACTTCACTTTTAGTTGCATAATACCCCTGATCTACAAAATCTGAAAGATATTTTGCTTGCTTTCCTTTTAATCTTATAGTAAATTCAATTTCTTTTTCTTTTTTCATAGTTATTCACTAATATATTAATAAATAAACTAAATTTAAATAGATATCATTTTGATATCTTTTTGGTTCTGATTGATTTTTTAGAAACAGATTTTAATTTTAGCTTTTCTTCAATTAAGTCGCCAGGAAAATAATTAATCGTATGTTCTTTATAGATTCTAGTTGTTTCAAACTCTTTAATTATGTCATTAAATTTTTCTCTGACATTTCTTGTAAAAATCACTACATCATCGTTATTCTTAACTTCAAAATCAATTTCAAAATCCCAATATCCTATAACTTTAGTTATATCATAAACACAAAGATTATTTTGAAGATATTCTATTAGTTCGTTTTCTTTGTCTTCTTTTATGTTATTAAACTTTATTAGAGACTTATAGGCTTGTCTCCCTATGGCTTCTAGATTAATGTGTACTTTATATCCTTCAATTATGTTTTTATCTTGAAGATTTTTTAATCTATAGATTACTTTGTTTGGAGAAGCATTTATTAGTTTAGAAATATCAACTGAGCCAATTCTTGTATTTTGGGAAATTATAGAAAGAATCTTAATATCTGTTTTATCTAGTTTCTGAATTGCTAAATCTTCTGAACAAATAAAAGATTTTGTTTTTATTTCTCTGTATTTGTTTGCAAAATAATCTCTTCCAAAATATATGTTTTCAAGAGTTGTTAAGACATCTACGTCTTTTATATTTTCAGGAAATAGTTGTTTTAAATCTTTTAAGAAACAATAATATTGAACAACATTCTTTCCTAAATAGTCAATAATCAAATCCCAGTGTCCTGTGCTTTCTGCTAAATATCCAATATTTTTATTTGATTTTAAATAATCTAACATCACTTCTTGAGTTTTTGGAGAAATATTTGTAAGTCTTATCATTGTTCTGTAACTTGTGTAGCCTAGCTTTACAAAATTTATTACTGTGTAATAACCAAATATTGCTTTATCTTCCAGATTTTGTAACTTGTAGCTCATAACCTGCTGAGAGGTTCTAAGAAGCTTGCCTACATTTGAAATTGGTTGTCTTGAGTCTTTTTCAAGTTCTGCTAAGATCTTTAGATCAAAATTGTCTATTGACTGCATATATTTGTTTTATTGTCAAAAAACAATATAAATCTTGCGATTTCACAAAATTTTTGTGAGATTGCTATATATACTAGTAAATTCACAAATTATCTATACAAAGGGAATCTTTTAAAGAAACTATATGCCCCCGCTTTTGGTCAAAATACCAAGCAACCTCGTTCTTTCAAGAACAGAGGAAAAAGAAACGAACAAAATACCTAACAAACTAAAACTTCAAAAACCTTTTATATGCTCTAGCGTCTTTTTTTTTCTAAAGGATTTTGTTGATTTTGTAGAATATAATAATATTAATGAAATTACTAACTATTCTCCAGACACAATTATCCTTGATATTTCTTTTTTTGAATATTTAGAAAATGATTTTTTAAATAACTATCACAGAATTGTTTATGACATTAAAAATAATCTAAATGTAAAGATTGTAACTATTTGTGATAAGCCAGTTGAAGGTGTTGAAAATCTTTTTATCTGGAATAAAAATTGGAACTTAAAGGAAATGTTGAATCATTTTAAAAAAGATTTAAAAATTAACACAACTAAAAAAATAAAAGAAAATAAAGAATATTGTGTGATTCAGGATCTAAACACATACGATTCCTTAAAAGAAAAATATAACGAACTTAAACAAAACTATTTTTATTTTGTAAATTGTTCTAATCTTAATTTTAAAAACCTAAAAGACATAAATTACAAGATTACTATTGATTTTAATGAATTCTTAAATTTAAATGTATTAGAAATTAACAAAACTTGTTGTCATAAAATAATTTGTAAGATTTATTTAACTTCTAAAAATAAGATGTTGCTTATTGAAAATCTCAAAAAAATTAAAGAAATAAAAGAAAATCTCTCTGTTATTTTTAAAATAGTTCCAGAAATAGAAAATTATGAATTGTTTACATTTATTAATTTTTTAGAAAATAACAAGATAAACTATAAGATTACTCAAAATCAAAATCTTAAAGACAATCAAAACATTATAATTGCATTATTTGAAAAATACAATACTGCTGAAGAAATAAACTGTTTAAAAGAAAGACTATCTAAAGAAGTTTTAGGTTATACCATAAACACAACTGTAGAAAATGTTATTGAATATTTATTTGCTTTTGATAGAAATTATCTGGATGTTTATCTAGACTTAATACACTTAATTGACGGATATTTTACAACGGAAGAAATTATTACACACTTAACTAAATTACATAAAAATCACACAAAAGAAGAAATAGAAAAAGAAACTTTTAATTGTATTAATAAATTGAAACAAAAGAATTTAATTGAAAAAATTTCTGAAAATAAAATAAATCTTGAAACAGAAACACAATTTCATCTAAAAAGCGTATATCCTCAAAGAAATGAATTGTTGTTGTTTTATAGTGGACTTGAGAAAGGTTATTTTATGATAAACAAATCTCTAAATTTAAAAGAGATTGAAAAAATATCAAAAGAAATCTTTTATTTTCTTATGTTTTCTAAAGGAATATATTACTTAAGAGAAGTTGGAGATAAACTTCATCTTTTGCTTGGAGATTGTGTTGATTTTAGTAAAGATAATTATCTTAAAAGTACTCATAAGATTTATCAATTATTTAAAAGATATAAGTTGTGTAGATGATTTTTGTTCCCCAAAAAGCTTTTTAATCTATTTCTTATATATTATATCTATTGTGATTAAATATGCAAGAAAAAGAAGAATTTAAAGTAACTCCTTGGGCGATAGAAGGAAAAGTTGATTATGATAAATTGATTAAGCAGTTTGGAACAACCTCTGTTAATCAAGAAATACTTGAAAAGCTAAAAAGTAAAACTAAATCTAAGAAACTACATCATTTCTTTACAAGAGGATTTATTTATTCCCATAGAGATTTTGATAAAGTTTTAGAAGGAATAGAAAAAAACAATTTTTTCATATATACTGGAAGAGGACCTTCTGGTAAAATGCATATTGGTCATCTTATTCCGTTTATGATATCTAAATGGTTTCAAGATGAATTTGGTTGTAATGTTTATATTGCAATGTCTGATGATGAAAAGTTTGTTTTCAAAGACAAATTGACCTTTGAGGAAATGGAAAAGACTGCTAAAGATAATTTTTTAGATATTTCTGCTGTTGGGCTTAACCCTAATAAAACTTTTTTCTTTTCAGATATTGAATTTATTTCTAAACTTTATCCTGTTGCTTTGAAGTTTTCAAAAAAGATTAATTTTTCAACAGCAAAAGCAGTTTTTGGATTTAATAATGAGAGCAATCTAGGGCAATTTTTTTATCCTGCTATTCAGATTGTTCCAACAACTTTTGAAAATAAACATTGTTTGATTCCTGCAGGAATTGATCAAGACCCTTATTGGAGAATACAGAGAGATGTTGCTGAAAAGTTAGGATATAAAAAAGTCACTGCTGTGCATAATAAACTTTTACCTCCACTTCAAGGGCTTGATGGAAAGATGTCTAGTTCTGTTACTGAAACTGCAATCTTTTTAGAAGATGATGAAAAAACTGTTCTTAAGAAGATTAACAAATATGCTTTCTCTGGTGGGCAACCAACTGTTGAAGAACAAAGAGAAAAGGGAGGAAACACAGACATTTGTGTTGTTTATTCTTGGTTAGAGATTCTTTTTGAAGAAGATGATGAAAAACTTTTACAGAGAAAAAAAGACTGCAGGTCAGGAAAGATTCTTTGCGGAGAGTGTAAGAAATATTTGGCTGAAAAAATTTCTAAAACTTTAAAATTACATCAAGAAAATAAAATTAAAAATGCTCCACTTATTGATAAATATAAATATTCTGGAGAGCTTGCTAAAATTATGTGGAAATAGTTATTTATGACTAAAATAAAAATCGCAATAGATCTTGATGACACATTAGTTCCCACTGTTGAGTTGTTGGTTAAAGAAATGTTTAAAGATAAAAGTTTTCCTGCATTTAACGGATATCAATCTATTAAAGATTTCTCTTATGAAGAAGAAATTTCTTTATATCAGTATATAAGAAATACATTAAATAAACAAGACATTGCAGACTTTAAACCAATTGTTGATAGTGTTTCAGTGATTAATAATCTTTCTACTAATTTTGAATTATTTATAATTACTGCTAGATCTACAGATGTTGAGAAACACACAACAACTTGGATAGAACATCATTATCCTAATATTTTTAAAGAAATTATATTTTCTAAATATATTGTTGAAGGAACATTTGTAAAGACTAAAGGAGAAATTTGTAAAGAGCTTGGAATTTCTTTAATTGTTGATGATAATTTAGAATATATTATTGATTGTGATAAACACGGAATTAAGACAATACTTTTTGATTGTGAAGGAAACTATGCTTGGTCAAAAGGCGAAATTCCTAAAAATACTGTTGTTGCTAAGACTTGGAAAGAAGTTTTAGAAATTATAGAAAAGACAAAGTTTTAAATCCTGTTTTATTCATTTATTTATATATAGCCTGGTAGTGTAGTGGCCAAGCATACAAGACTCTGGATCTTGTGACAGGAGTTCGAATCTCCTCCGGGCTATTAAAATGGGGGAAATAATTATGGCAATATTTGATGTTTTTAAAAAGAAAGAAAAAAGTGAAGAAGACAAAGCAAAAGAAGCAGAAGCACAAAAATTAAAACAAAAAGCTACGCCGCAAATAGATATTGCTAATTCTAAGTACCCTAATGAAACTTGCGCTGTTTGTAGCCAAAAAGGCTGTGACAAGAAATGGGGCGGACAATATTGGCACAAAAAATGTCTTCGTTCAGTTAAAGGCATGGCAAGAGATATGATTTAATTATGCAAATTTTTGTTGTTGATAAAGATCCTTGTAACGCAGCAAGGATGCTTTGTGATAAACACGTTGTTAAGATGATTGTTGAATCAGCACAGATTCTTTCAACTGTTCACCATCTTTATGACTCGCCACATAAACACTTAATTTATAAAAAAACACACGAAAGACATCCTTGTGTTATCTGGGCAGGAGAATCTAAGGAGAATTATTTTTGGCTTTTAAAACATTTTTCTGAACTGATTAAAGAATATGAATATCGATATGGTAAATTTCATAAAACTGCAGACCTACAAAAAACACTTGAAGCCATTCCAAAAAAACTTCCTAATAT
Source organism: uncultured archaeon (assembly GCA_964461425.1). Taxonomy (GTDB): domain Archaea; phylum Iainarchaeota; class Iainarchaeia; order Iainarchaeales; family CSSED10-239; genus JAKQTP01. The sequence continues at coordinate 8,825 of CAYWUF010000006.1, forward strand.
TGGATTAACTTCTTTTGCTCAAGCCATTCCTGAAATTTACAGGCAAAAGAATGCTATTAAAGCATATCGCGAATTTTACAAGAAAGAAAAAGCACACTTTGCAAAATGGACAAAAAGAGAAATCCCCAAGTGGTTTTTAAAAGACTAATTTTTTCTTCTATTACTTTTATCAAAAATATTACCTAATATTTCTTCAAGAATATCTTCAACAGTTACTAACCCTATAACTTCTCCAGAGCCATCTACAACAATTGCCATCAATACAGATTTATCTTCAAAATCATAAAGAATATCGCCTATCTCCCTATCTTGAGAAATAAATTCAACTGGACGAAGAATGTCTTTTATTTTTTGATCAGAATCTATGTTTTTTAAAACATCATCAACATCAACGACACCAACAATATTATTTTCCTCATATAAATAAACTGGAAATCTAGAATATCCTTTTTTTGTTATAATCTTTGTTGCTTTCTTAATTGACAAATCTCCATCAATTATTTTCATGTTTTCTTTTCTAGTCATTACTCTTTTTACTTTCGTGTCTTCAAAATCTACAATCTTTTGCATAATCTTTGAAGTTTCTTTACTTAAAATTCCTTCATCTTTACTTAAAGATAATATTACTTTTAACTCTTCTTCTGATATTTTCTTTTCTACTTTGTGTTTAACTATCTTATTTATTAATCTTATAAGTATATGATAAAATTTAATAATCGGATAAAAAACAAACGAAAGATAATAAATAGGAGTTGCAGAAAATAAAGCAAACTTCTGAGAATTTTGAAGAGCCAGAGTTTTTGGAACAATCTCTCCAAAAGTCAATATTAGAAAAGTCATAACTCCTGCAGACAAAGCAAGACCCTTAGAACCAAACCATTCTAAAAAAATAAGTGTAGATAATCCTGAAGCTAAAATGTTAACAATATTGTTTCCAATCAGAATTGTTATTATCATTGCTTGTGGTTTTTTCTTAAGAGCATATAATATTTCAGAACCAGATTTCCCTTTCTTTAATAAAGTCTTAACTTTAACGTAATGTATCGACATTAAAGCAGACTCTGCTGCAGAGAAGAATGCAGATAATAAAATTAAAACAAATAAAATTAAAATATTTTCAATCGGGGGCATTTTTTATCCACTATATATAATAAAGAAGAAAAAGGTTTTTAAAATTAGTTTAAACAACCCCAATATACATTCTTATTCTTTGTTTAATCTTCATAATGTTGTCTAGATAGATATTTAATTTTTTTTCAATTAAAACCATTTGTTCTTCTGCATCTTTTATTTGTCCTGCTACAAAAAAACTCTCTTGACCTAAACCATTATATTTTAATAATTCTTTTCTTAAGTCTAAATATTCTTTTAAAGTATAATAATAAGCAGTGTAATTTTCATATAATCTATTAAATAAAACCCTTGTTGTATCATCTTTAAAATATCTTCTACCATTTATCTCAAAATAATTTTTAGTTTTTGCTCCAAGGCTATTATCATTAACAACAGAATTTACAGACTCTAAATGTTTTTCAATCCAAGAAGTATCTTTAGATCTAAAATCGCATCTTTTTATTACTGCTGATTCTGATAACTTTCTTGTCTCTTTAACAATTGATTCATCAATTTCTATTTCGTTATCTCCTGAAACTTTTTTAAAAATTCTTTTTAAAACTGTAATCATTTTATTTTCCACCATTTTCTTAAATATAATATAAAGTATATATATTTAAGCAATAGTATTTAAATTCTTATCTTTAAACTAAAATAAACTGAAAATTTCTATTGTACTAGATAATATCTATTTAAATCAGCAAATCACATTAAAAATTTCTTAACTAATTTGTTTTTTTTAATTGTTTCTCTTAACTTTTTAGTTAAATCAATAGGAGATAAAGAAACCACATTAAAATCACAAAGCCTATTCCATCCAACATCTCCTTTGTATCTTGGAAGAACATGAAAATGAAGATGGTTGATGCTTTCTCCTGCTATTCGACCTATGCTACACCCTATATTATAGCCTTCTGGTTTCATTAATTGATCAAGAGAATACACTGAAAGATCTATTAGATTAAATAACTCTTTTCTTTCTATGCTTGTAAGTTCAGTTATTTGATTAATATGTCTTTTTGGAACAATTAGCACTTGCCCTGCAGAATAAGGGAATTTATTTGCTTGAATAAATGATTTTTTTGAATCTAAAATTAATAGTTCTTCTTCTTTATTACAGAATGGACAAAAATTTGCATCTTTTGTTTTTTCTTTATCTTCGCTGGATTTAGAAACATAGTCTTGTCTCCATGGAGCATAAAGAGATTTACATTTATTTTTTACTATCATTTAATCACTTAATCTTATATATAAAAATTGTGCCTAGTGCCCCTATTGCAACACCTAAAGAAAGAAGTGGATCAAATAAGGCACTAAAAATAATAAAAATTGCACAAAATATTGCAAATGTTTCATTTTGTTTATTTTTTAACATATTTATCAACTATATAAATTTTAATTTAAAGAAAAATAAATAAGATATTGATATTACTAACAAATATAATATCGCCTTAATGATATTCCAAACAACTAAATAAGTTAGATATTGTAACCTTAAAGTGCTTGTTGTAAAAACATTTAACAGATATGGAGATAAGAAAGTAAAGTAAGCTAATAAGGTTAAAGTTGTTTCTACAAATAAAATTATTAAAACTAATTTAAAAATATTTTTTATTGCTTTAGTATATTTTATGTTATGCTTTGCACTCTCTAAACCCATGTAAACAAAAGCACCAATGTTAACACAAAGTAAAATCATTGAAAAAGTTAAAAAAAACATGCTGTTTTTTGCTAAACTTACATAATATGGATTAAAGTTACTATATACAGCAAACTGTAAAGAAAAATCCAAAACTAAAGTTATTAATAATAACATAAAAGGGAACCATAAATAATAGTAATAACCATCTTTTGAAAAAATACTCTTAAAGAAACTAGTCTTTTCTTCTTTTGGTTGTAATTTTGGGGCCCTCAAGAAATATTCTGTACTTTCTGATTTTCTGCCAGGAATTGTTTCTTTAACAAAACCGTTTCTGTTTAATTTATCTGCTTTGTCTTTAACTGTGTGTGGGGATATCTTTTTTGTTCTTTTTACATTCTTGTTATCATATCTATTATTTGGATATTTATTTGTTCTTTTTACAACCATTTTTATCACTTATTAATATAATACTATTAATTATATTAGATATTAATATTTAATAACCTTTTGTTTTTCCAAAAACTCATTTAATTTTGATTTGACTAAGGAATTTGCCTTTGAACCATCTATTAGCCCTTTTGTTCTTGTCATTAATCTGCCCATTAACAACCCTTCTGCTCTTTCTTGTAATTGTTGAATTTTTTCTTTATTTTCTTCAATTATTTCTAGCATTATTTTTTCAGCATCAATTGATTCCATTTCTGAAAATATCTTTAAATCATCAATAACATCTTCTATTAATTTTTCAGAATTTATAAAATCTAAAAATACTTCTTTTATTTTTGGTTTTGGAATTTCATTAAACCTTTCATAAGAAAAGAAATATATAAGATCTTCAGCAAATACATTTTCAATAATTAAAGAACCTTCCCTTGACATTGTTATTAAGTCTTCTAAAAGGAAGACTGCTACTTGTGTTGGATTTAGTTTTGAATTGTTTCTTATAATCTTTTCAAAAGTAACTGCGTAATTGTCAAGCACCATTTTTTCTATCAACTGTGTGCTCAAGCCTAACGTTGTATAAAGCTCTTTTCTTTTTTCTATAGATAAGGGCATTTCTTTTTCTGCATTTTCTAATATTTCTGTTGTGTAAGAAATTGGAAGCAAATCTGTTTCAGGATACATCCTTGAGCCACCAACGGACAACGGTCTTTGATATTCTGTGTTTCCTTCTGGAGTTACTATTCTTGTTTCTTTTGGAATTCCTAACAATAATTGATTTAATCTTTCTTCAATAACTTGTTTTACATTTTTTATTTCTTCAGGTTTACACATGACTACGATAAATGCATCGTTTTCTTTAGAACTTAATTTTTGTTTAATCTCATTAACTTCTTCTTGAGTTATTCCGTAATTTGGTAATTCATCACTATGGAATAAACCCTTTAAACTAGTTTTTGCTTTTAAGACACTAGAGATTTCTGTACCTACTCTTCTGTTTGGCTGAATCTCGTAACCTATAATCCCTCTTAGGTTTGGTATTAAGAAACCAAAAAGATCCTTGTTATTTTCTAAAGTACCTCTTACTGCCTTTGAAGTTGTTTCTTTAAAAATTTCAGTTAATTTCTTTTCTTTAATATTAAATTGCTTTATATTTTTCTTTTCTATTTCTTTTTTTACTTCTAGTAAGCTTAATTGTCTTATTATTTCTCTATCTATTATTTCTGGAATCATGTCTAGCTCTTGACAACCTTTAATCTCTGTTCTGTTTCCGTTTTTTATAGAGATGTTTATATCTTGACGAATGGAGCCTAGGCCTCTCTTGGCTTTGCCGGTTATTCTAAAGATTTGTCCAACATTTCGTGCAACAGTCTTAACGTCTTCTGGTTTATGCATATCGTGCCAAACGACAAGCTCTATTAACGGGATTCCAAGTCTATCTAAAGAATAGATAACTTCATTTTCTTTTCTCTCTATTGCTCTAGCAGAATCTTCTTCTAAAAGAATCTTATCAATCCTTACTCTTCCAAAATCAAAATCAAGATAACCGTTCGTAGATATCATTGTAGTTCTTTGAAATCCAGAAACGTTTGAACCATCAATTACTTGTTTTCTCATAACTATTGATTTATCTACTAATTGGCTATTTGTTAGTTTTGAAACAATTATTGCTGTTCTTAAAGCATCTGGGTTTGTTCTAATTGGTGGTTGACAATCTACTTCAACTAGACAATTACAATTATTGTAAAAATAATAAGTATAAGTCTTTTGTTTTTTATGCTCAGAAACTGCAGCTTGATCAATTTCTCCTGATTCTGAATAAACTGGTCTTAGTTTTCTTTTTATTATCTTGTCTGGTTTTGTTCCGTCTTTTATCAGCTTAGATTTACATTTACAAAATAATTTTCCAGTATCAAGTTGTTGATGTAATTCTAGTCCGCAACATAAACCCACTTCTTTGTAATCAATTGAGTCAATAGTAATTTTATTCATCTAATCATTCCTTTAAATCAAAACTATCAAAACTTTCAGGGATTTCTTTTTTTGAAATTTCACCTGAAATGTTTTTTTCTAAATATTTAATAATTTCTTCTCTTGTCTTAAATCTCTCAAGAGCAACAGAAAGTTTTATGTAAACAACTTCAGGAAGCATATCGTGCTGATTAAGATAACAGCCTCCTGCTTCTTGGACATATCTAAGATTAGCATAGACATTGCCATTTACTCTTCCAAACAAACACTGTGTTGTTATTACTACAATTATTCCTTTCTCTGTGGCTTTTTTAATGTACGACACCCAGCTTTTCTTTTTGTCAAAAGATTTATCTTTACCGCCCATTCCCGTTGGACAATGACCTAATCCTGTTCCTTCAATGATTAGCCCTTTATAGCCTTTCTTAATATACCACTCAAGAATTTTCGGGTCGCTGTTTGGATAGGCTTTTACAATTACAACTTTGTCTGAGAAAGAAAGATCTAGTTTTGGTTCTGTTCTTGGTTTAACTATTAATAGCCTTTTATCTTTTTGATATTCTATCTTCCCGTTCTGATAAACTTTAGCAATTGGAAAATCATTAATCGCTCTAAATGCATCTCTTCTTGAACTATGCATCTTTCTACATTTTGTTGCTCTAATGATATTACAATAATCATCGTTCATTGATCCGTGCATTACTGTGTAAACTCCAGGAATTTCTTCTTTAATAAACTGTGCTGCACAGATTAGATTCATTGCTCCATCAAAACTTGCTCTATCTGGAGATTTCTGAGCACCAACTAAAAGAATAGGTTTGTTTATGTTTTCTATCATAAAAGAAAGAGCAGTTCCTGTCCAAGTTAGAGTGTCTGTTCCGTGAGATATTATTACTCCTTTAATTTCAGGATTTATCAATTGTTCATAAACACTCTCTGCAATCTTTTGCCAATCTTTATAACTTAGGTCTTCGCTTCCTTTCATTGCTACAG
>CAYWUF010000007.1:0-11236 GCA_964461425.1 uncultured archaeon
ACTATATTCTAAATATGATTCTGAAATTCAAGAGCTAGAAAATGCATATAAAGAACTATATCCGCAAGAATAGATAAAAAGTTCTCTTTTTATTTATTTTCTTTCTTATTTATATTATTTGATTGTGGGTCCGTGGCCTAGTGGATAGGGCAACAGCCTTCTAAGCTGTGGGTCGAGGGTTCGAATCCCTCCGGACTCGCTTTAAAGGAAAAATTATGATTAACTTTAAAGAAGATTTTGCAAATTGTTTGTCTAAGACAATAGATAAAGATAAATTAGAAATACTTAAATTTATTGAGATTCCACCAGATCATTCTCTTGGAAATCTTTCTTTCCCGTGTTTTAGTTTAGCTAAAGATCTAAAGAAAGCACCGCTTGTTATTGCTAAAGAGCTTGTTTCTAAGTTACAGTCTGATGTTTTTGATTTTTCTGAAATTAGTGGTTACATTAACGCAAAGATAAAACCAGACATTTTATACAAAGAAACAATCTTAGAAGTTTTAGAAAAAAAAGAAAATTACGGCAAAACTATTCTAGAAAAAAAAGAACAATTTGTTATTGATACTTTTAATGCCAACCCTTTTAAGACGCTCCACATCGGGCATTTAAGAATGATTGTCGGAGGAAACGCCATTGATCGTTTGTTGTCTTTTACAGGAAATCAACCACATTCTGTATATTACGGCGGAGATGTTGGAACACATGTTGCTAAATGGTATTGGTATTATACAAAACACCTTTCTTTAGAAGAACAAAAAATTCCTAAAAAAGATGTAGCGAAGTGGTTTGGTTTAATTTATTTAAGAGCAGGACAAAAAGCAAAAGATGAAGAAAATTCAAAAACAGAAATTGATGAAATTCAAAAACAGATTTTAGAAGATACTGCCCTTCAAGAAAAAATAAAGAAATTAAGAGATGAGAGCTTTAACGCATATATGCAAGTTAAAGATGAACTTGAAATAAATTTAGAAGATAAAATTTTTGAGAGTGAAACAGAAAAGAAATTTTTAGATATTAAAGATAAATTATTTTTAGAAAATAAAGAACTTTTTAAAGAGAGTCAAGATGCTGTAATTGCTGACTTAAAGGAACACAATTTAGATGTAGTTGTTTTAATCAAAAAAAACGGCGCTCCACTTTATGCTGCAAAAGACATCGGGCTTGTTAAGATTAAACAAGAGAAATTCCCACAAACTAATAATTTTTTATATGTGGTTGGTAGCGAACAGGATTTTTATTTTAGACAGTTGTTTAAGATTTTTTCAGAATTGTACCCTAACACAAACCACAAACATCTTTCTTTAGGCATGGTTAATTTAGCTTCTGGCAAAATGGCGTCAAGAGAGGGAGAGATGGTTCTTTACGAGGACTTTAGGGATTTGTTAAAGAAAAGAGTGGAAGATATCTTAGTTGAGAATAATCTAGAAATAGATGACGATATTGTTTCAATAATAGTTAATGGCACAATTAAGTTTGAAATGTTAAAAATTAATTTTAATAAAACATTTGTTTTTGATATTAATTCTGCTTTAGATTTACAAGGAGATTCTTCAGTATATGTTCAATATACGGGGGTTAGAGCAAAGAGCATTTTAAGAAAAATTGAAACTTTGCCCAAAGAATTACCTAAAACTGTTGAGTTATGTGATGACGAAAAGAAATTATTAGATTTAATTTATCAATTTTCTGACAAAGTAAATTTTGCAGCAAAAGAATTTAAACCAAATCTTGTTGCAAGTTATTGTTTAGATCTGGCTCACGCATTTAACAAATTTTATGTAAATTGTCCAGTTATTTCTAAAGAGCAAGATTTGCAAGATCAGAGGGTGTTGTTAATTAAAGTATACTTACAATGTTTAACAAACGCTTTGTGGTTACTTGGAATAAAAATTCCGGAAAAGATGTAAAAATGTTTGATATAATTTCTATTGATTTTCTTAAAGAAAATGATTTTGAAGAATTTCTTTTAGATTTAGGTTATAAAGAAGTTTTTGTTTGTAAGACTATTAAAAAAAAAGAAGATTTTGTTTTTTCTTTGCCTAAAACAAAAAAATTAATTTTAAAAAAAGCAGTTTTATTAGAGGATTTTTCATTAATCAATCAAGTTAAAGAAAAAGACATATTAATTTTAACTAAAGGCGGAGATATAAAGTTAAACACACAGTCAGTAAATAATAAAAACTCAATTTTATATAACCCAATAGGTCAAGAGCTTTGTTTTGATGAAGGATTAGCTGAAATTTCTAAACAAAATAACAAGATTATTTGTTTTAATATTAACGAAATAAGAACAAACCAATATCGTTCAATCAAGCAGATGCGTTTTATAATCAATATCCTTAAAGAAAAACAAGTTGAAATGTTTTTTGTAACTCTGGCTAAACGTAAAAGCGATTTAATTGATTCTAAAATATTAGAATGTTTTTTAGAAAATTTTAATCTAGAGAAAGAAACAATAAAAAGATTTTTAAAAATTGAATAAATTATGCAAAAGAAAAAACTAAGTGTCATAAGGCCAACATTAAGGCATAAAAAGAGATATATCTTAATCAAACTATTAGACACCACCATTAATTTTGACTCAAAAAAAATCTATTCTGTCTTGACACAAGCTTTGTTAAAAAATTCAGGATTATTTATTCAAGTAGACACAAACATTACAATTTTAGAAGCAGATGTTGTTTCTAAAACATTGTTAATAAGAATAAATAAAGACTATTTAAATGAATTTATTAGTTCTTTGTTTTTTGCACAAGCAGAATTAGGACTACTCAAGATTGTAGAAACAACAAGTACAATTAAAAAAATAAAGGGTGATGTTGATGATTAAAAAAGAAAATTTTATAATTAATTATATTTGGATTCATTTCATTTTATTTGTTTTATTTGGACTGCTACAATTGTCTTTATTTTTGTGGCCTCTTTTTAATTTCACAGTTGTTGAAAATTACGTTATTAAATTATTTCCTATAAATTATATATTCAATAGAATCTTTTGGGGAATTTATAGTTGGATAATTTCATATTCATTTAACACCCAAGTTGTAGGTTATATTCTAATTTTACTATTTGGGGTAATCGGTTATATTTATTTATTAAAAAAATGCAAAGCTAATATTTTAGAAAAAATATTAATTGTGGCTACAGCGCTTACTATAATGTCTTTTTTATATGACATTATATTTTTGTATTTTGGGTCTGAATTTTCGCGTATTGGGTATTTAATGTTATTTGGATATTCTCAATTTGTTGGTTTATTTGTAAATTCAATATTATTATTTATTTTAATAAAAACAAAATTTAAAAGGAGATAAAGATGATTAAAAAAATAAAGGTGGCACCAATCGGCATTAAAGCAATATCTGCATATTATATTATAATCAACATAATCAACATTATTTTTGGATTGATTATTTTATTATTCCCAAAAAAGATAACCAATTATCTTTTGTCATTAGTTGTTGAACTTTCTGAAATCAATCCAGAAGTTTTAGTCAAAATTATAGCAATTATGGGCGTTTCTTTTATAATTGTTGGAATTTTAGGAGTTTTCTTAGGATCCAGTTTATACAGATTAAAATCATGGGCAAGATGGACTGTGATTTTATTTTCACTATTTAGTTTCTCTTATTCCTTTTTAGGACTGTTGTCAGGAAATTTTTCAGTAATTGTTGGATTTTTAATAAATGGAGCAATTGCTTGGTATTTAATATTTGATGAGCAGGTTAAAATTAAATTTAAAGGAAAATAAACATGAAGTCTAAAACACCAATAAGCATAATTCTTATTTCAATTTATTTTTGGCTAATTTCTTTTATTTATGGTTTTGTGGGTTTTGGAATTATTCTTAATCCTAGAATTTCAATAAATAATGAACCATTTATTAATCTAACAATGACTTCTGCATTGTTGTTTTGTGGAGTTTTCATATTTATTGCCTTAATTTTTTTATTAATTGGCATAGGTCTTTTTAAGAGAAACAAATTATCTAAGTGGTTAGCAATTTTAGTTTCAGGAACAACTGTCTTTTTTGCAGTTTTAGGGGCGATAAACAACTCTAGTTTTCCAATAATCTTAGCCACACTTGTTAATTTTATAATCAATGGAACAATCATTTATTTTTTGCTATTTTCTAGGGTTTCTAAAAAGGTATTTTGAATAGTTTTTCTTTTATAATACCCTTTTTAATACTTACTTATCTATATTATATATTAGATAGACTTTTTATTCATAAATATCTTTAAAAACAAAAATAGGTGAAAAATTTTGATTCCAAATTCTCTTGGAGCAGCTGCTGCAGGTTATGATCGTTCAATAACAATGTTTAGTCCAGAAGGACATCTTTATCAGGTAGATTATGCCTCAAAGATTATAGAAAAAGGAAGTCCTGCTGTCGGGATTATCTATAAGCAAGGAGTAATAATTGTTGCAGATAAGAAAATACACTCTAGTTTAGTAATTCCAGAATCTGTTGAAAAAGTATTCAAGATAGACAACCATATGTGGACAGCATGTGCTGGGTTAATAGGAGATGGAAGAAGATTAGTTGATTACGCAAGACAAATGGCTCAAGAGAACAGAACCTACTTTGATCAGCCAATTGAGGTTGAGACTTTAGTTAAAAAGATAGCCTCAGTCATTCAATATTTTACACAATATGGCGGAGGAAGACCATTTGGTGTTTCTTTAATCATTACAGGTTACGACACTTTAGGAAAACACATTTTTGAAGTAGAACCAAGTGGAGCAATAACTGCTTATAAAGCTGTTGCAATTGGCCAAAACAGACAAAAATTAATGGATTTTTTAGAAAGAAACTATAAAGATAATCTTTCTTTTGAAGATGCTTTAGAGTTAGCAATAAAAGCAATATCCTTAAACTTAGAACCTAAACAAAAATTAAATCCACTAAGTTTAGAAGTAATAAACATTATTGAAAACGGAACAAATGGATTTGTTGTTCCTTTAGAAAAATATTCTAAATTATTATAGAGGTGAAAAAATTATGGTGAAATTAGAAGACGCGGTAATTGCAAGACTAGATAAACAAACACATCATTTTGAAATACTAGTTGATCCTTACAAGGCTTGGGATTATAAACATGGAAAAGAAATTAATTTTGATAATCTTTTTGCAATGGAAGAAGTTTATTCAGATTCAGCAAAAGGAAAATTAGCTTCAGAAGAAGTGCTTAAAGAAGTTTTTGGAACAAATGATTTTGTAACAATTGCAAAAAAGATAATTCAAGACGGAGAAGTGCAATTAACAACAACTCAGAGAAACGAGATGCTTGAGAGAAGAAAAAATGAGATTATTGATTTTATAGTAAAAAACGCACACGATCCAAAAGAGATGACTCCAATTCCTCCACAAAGAGTAATTAATGCGTTAGATTCTGCAAAATACAAGTTTACATTAAATAGAAAAAAAGAAGACGAAATTAATGAAGTATTATTAATTTTGAAAAAAGCAATGCCGATATCTTTAGAGAAGATAACTGTGTATGTTGAAGTAAGTGCAACATATTCTGGAAAGATTACATCAGTATTACATAGATATGAACTACTTGAAGAAAAATGGTTGCCTAATGGAGGCGTTACTGCAAAAGTTTCAATTCCTGTAGGATTAAAATCTAAATTAATAAATGATCTAAATAACATAACACACGGTTCAGTAATCGTTGATGTTTTGAAACAATAAAAAGGGAGATGCAAAAAATGAAAAGAATTGTAACCCCTGGTGAGTTAATCACTGATAAAAACAAAAAAGTTGGCGGAAACGTTTTTATAAAAGACAACTGTATTTATAGTTCGGTTCTTGGAATATTAAACGAATCTGAAGATTATGTGTCAATTGTTCCTTTAAACGGACCATATGTTCCAGAAGTAAATGATGCAATTGTGTGCGTTGTTAAAAACGTAACAAGTAACGGATATGTAATAGACATAAATGCACATAACGATTGTTTCTTTCCAAAGTCTTTAATCACAAAAGAATTAAGAATAGGACAAATGTTATTTGCAAGAGTAAAAGGAGTAGATGGTTCAGACATTACTGATCTTGACAACATAAACATATTACCAGTTGGTAATATTATAGAAGTTCCTTCTGTTAAGGTTCCAAGAATAATAGGCAAGAATGATTCTATGCTTAATGTTTTAAAGAAATATACTTTATCAAATATCTTAGTAGGAAGAAACGGTTGGATTTGGAGTGTTTCTAAGAATATTAATCTTTTAGAAAAATCAATAAACATGATAATTTTAAATTCACAAAAATCTAATTTAACAAACACAATAGAAGAATATTTAAAAAATAATTCATAAAAAAGGAGATGAAAATAATTATGGCACAAACAAAAAGACCCGATGGAAGGGCTTTAGATGAGTTAAGACCAATTACAATAAAGCTTGGAGTAAATAAGAACGCAGATGGTTCTTGTTTTTTAGAATGGGGTAAAAATACTGTTATTGCGACAGTCAATGGTCCAAAACCAATCTTTCCCAAACATTTAGCAGATTCTACAAAATCAGTTATTGATTATAAATACAGAATGGCAAGTTTTTCTGTAACTGAAAGAAAATCACCAGTTCCTGGAAAAAGAGATAAAGAAATTTCTTTAGTTTCAGGTCAAGCTTTAGAATCAGCAGTTATGGTTGAACAATTCCCTAATACAGTTATTGATGTTAATGTTTTAATCTTGTCAGCAGACGCAGGAACAAGGGTTGCAGCACTAACGGCAGCTAGTCTTGCTGCTGCTGATGCAGGGCTTCCAATGAGAGGGCTTGTAAGTGCTGTTGCTGCAGGAAGAGCAGACGGTGCTTTAGTTCTGGATTTAGATAAAAGTGATGAAGACACAGAAGATGCAGTAGATATGGCTTGTGCATTTTTAATGCCACAAAAAGAATTAGCTCTTCTTCAAATGGACGGGTTTGTAGATAAGAAGGATTGTTCTAAAATTTTAGAAACTGCATTAAAAGGTGCTGAATTAGTTTACGAGATTCAAAAAAAGGCACTTGTAGAAAAATATCCAATGGAAGGTGACATACAATGAGTGACACAGACATTATTAAGATAATAAATGCAGAAAAAGCAAAGAAGTTTTTAGATGAAAATAAAAGAATTGATGGAAGAGATTTATTAGAATATAGGCCTTTAGAGATTAAAAGAGGAGTAATGAAATCAGCAGATGGTTCAGCTTGGGTAAAGTTAGGAAATACTGAAATCATTGCTGGTGTAAAATTTGCAGTAGGCACACCTTATCCGGATTCTCCAGATGAAGGGTCAATTGTTGTTAATCTTGAGATGTCAGGAATTGCTGCTAGTGACATAAACACAGGTCCTCCAAGAATAGATGCTATGGAGTATGGAAGAATCGTTGATAGAGTAATACGTTCAAGTGAGTGTATTAATTTTAAGGACTTAAGCATAATTAGTGGAGAAAAGTCTTTTGTTGTTTTTGTTGATTGTTATGCTATGAACGCTGACGGTAACTTAATAGATGCTGCGCAATATGCTGCAATGGCTGCGTTATTAGATGTGTGCATTCCTAAGCTTGATGAGAACAATAATATAGTTTTAAAAGAATATACTGACAAGAAATTAAATATAGACTTTAACAAAATTGCAGTGTCTTTTACTTTTGGGAAATATAAAGATAAATTATTTATAGACCCTAGCGAAGTTGAAGAACTTGGAAGCGATTCCAGATTTACACTTGGCGTTTGTAAAGATGATGTTGTAGCTTATCATAAAGGTGGAGGAAAAGGCACTTTTAAGATTGAAGAAATAAACAAAATAATGGATATTGCAGCAACTAAATATTTAGAAATAAAAAATAAAATATGTGATGAACAATGAGTACAAAGAAAGTTGGAAAAACAGGAAAACACGGCGTTAGAGGTGGAGTTGGAATAAGAAAGAAATTTCTTTTAGCAACTAAAGATGATAGTAAAAAAATTTGTCCAAATTGTGGGACAAAAGACAAACTAAAAAGAGTTTCTGCTGGTATTTATCAATGTCAGAAATGCGACACAAAAGTTTCTGGTGGGGCTTATAAGTTTAAGACCGCAAATAAATAGGAGTGATGTAAATGTATTATTGTGGTAAATGTAATGAAGTTTATGACGACATGCCAGAAAGCAAGAAGTGTAAAAATTGTTCTGGTAGAATCTTTTATAAAAAGAGAATACCTATAGTTAAGAAAGTAAAAGCAAATTAGACATGTTCATAACAACTTCAAGAAATGCAGATAATGATTCAAAAAAGATTTGTAAATTTTTCTCTGCATTTTTCTCTGATGTTTTACATATACCTAGAGGTAAAACACAATTAAAGAAGATTTTTGAAAAGTCTTTATATTTAGGATATAAATATTTTTTAATTGTCTATAAGAAAAAAGAAGAATTCTTTATAGAGATTTATTCTTTAAAAGAAGAAGGGTATTTTCTAGAGAGTTGTTTTAAGATTAAAGATTTGGAAATGAAACTAATCTTTCCTTTTAACAAAATTAAAAAAATAATTGTTAAAGAAAAACCGGAGTTTTTTGATTTGTTTAAAGAAGTAGTTAACGATAATATCATAACAATTAAGAAAGACAACAATTTTAATTTTCTTTTAGAAGAAAAAGAAACAGGCTTTTCGTTTGTTTTAGAAAAGGTTTGAAGTTTATGATTGGTAAAGTTATTTCAAGTGATTTGATTATTGAAACTAAAAATCCAAAGAAGTTAAAAGAACTTTTAGAATTAGAAATAAATAGACGAAAATATGATCGTTCTGAATCAACAATAAGTCTTGGAACAAAACAGTTAATTATTAAAATAAACTGTAAAGATATTATTGCTTATAAAGCAACAATTAACCATTATATTAATCTATTAGAATTGATTAAAAAAACTTATGAGGTGGAATTATGAGTGAGAATAATGAAAATATGGCAAACATGTATAGACAACAATTAATGTTTTTGGCTCAACAAAAACAACAAGTTCAATTTCAAATTAATGTTTTAGAAAACACATTAAAAGAACTTGAAAAAACAAAAGAAGAAAAAGTTTACAAAGGTGTTGGCAATGTATTTATTTTTTCTGATAAATCTGAAGTAATTAAAGAAACTAAAGATCTTAAAGAAACACTTGATTTAAGAATAAAGAATATTCAAAAACAAGAAGACACAATGTTAAAAAAAATAAATAGCACAAGTCAACCTAAAGAAAAAGATGAAGACACAATTGAAGGGGTGCAATAGAATCATTTAAGATAAATGATTTTATTTCCGTCTTTTATTTTCTTTCTTTTTGAATATTTAATCAAATAATGAATTTTACTTTTTGGAATTCCTAATTTCTTTTCAAGATCTCTATAACTATAATCTTTATATTGTTGTAGAATCTTTTGTAATTTTTCTACTTTAATATCTATTGGTCTTCCTTGTTCTTTTTTAATAATTATAGAAATTCCTTTCTTTTTTATAAATTCTTTTAATGCCTTACTTATTCTTTCATTTGTAGAATTTGAAACAGTTATTATTTTCAATCTAGAGCATCTAGTTAATATCTTTGTAAGGTTCTTTTTAGAAAACGCTCTTGTGATGTGTAGTTCTTCACAATTAACATTAATCCCTGAGATTTTTGTAAAATCTGAAAGTGTGTCTTTAAATATATAAGCCATATTTTCTCTTCATTTTGTCCAACATAAAATACAATATATATAATAAGAAGAATAGATTTATAAATAAATCTAGAAGTCTAAAAATTCAAAACTGTTTCCTGTTCCTTTCCTTAGTTTTAGATTTTTAAGGTAATCTATGTGATTAAATCTTTCTCTATCTATTTTGTCTTTATCGCTTTCTTGTAGTGCAATTAGGTTGTTGGTGTCATATGTGCTTAAAAACTTAGGCATTATAACATAATCTGCCCCTGCATTATAAAATTTAAGTGCTTCGTTAATATCTTCTGAAACTAAAACCACTAAAGTTTTATTATTTGCTTTTTTTATTTTATTGATTAAGAACATGTCTATTCCATAAGAATTAACAGTAGAAACGACCATCTTTACTTTAGAAAAATCTAAATCATCAATCAATTCAGCATCTCCTGCATCTCCGTAGATGTGGTTGATTTTTTCTTTGATAAGAAGATTTACTGTTTCTGGATTATAATCAATAACTAAGAATTTTTTATTTCTTTTTCTAAGATATTGACTAACTCCATAACCTAAACGATTATAACCAAAAACAACATAGTTATATTCTTCTTCTGCATGTGCTTTTTCAACAGCAGTTTTTTTCTCAAAAATATTTATATATTTTGAAATTTTAGAATATATTTTTTCTGAATAGATAATCATATATGAAGAACCAGTGATTGTTATTAACCCAACAAATGTTGCAAAAGATAATATTTCAGGATTTAAATGTCCAACACTAATTCCAAGAGTTATAAGAATTAAAGAAAATTCACTAATCTGAGCAACAGTTAAACCAGCCACAAATCCTGTTCTTTTTTTATAACCTGATAGCCCCATAATCGTCATAACAATTAATGGGTTTCCAATCAGAATAAATAAAGACAAGACAATCATTGGTATAATGTAGCTGTTAATATTTCCAAAAGTCATTTGAAGTCCAAGCAAAACAAAAAACAATATGAGAAAGAAATCTCTTAGTGGTTTAAGTTTAAGATTAATCTCAAAACGATATGATGAGAAAGATAAGAAAAATCCAGCTAAGCTTGAGATTTTGCAACAAACTTAAGAAACCTAGGAAGTATCTTTATAGAGAATAAAAGCAAAACTAATAGCAACCCAATACCAATAAAAATACTAGCTAAAGTTGTTGTGCTATTTTGTCCACCTAATGACGAAATTATAATTAAAACAAGAATAGCAACAAGATCTTGAACAACTAAAAAACCAACAGAGATTTTACCATAAAGTGAATTGACTTCTCCTTTATCTGATAATAGTTTCATTATAATAATTGAACTACTAAACGCAAAAGCAACAGAAATGTAAATAGAGGTTATCCAGTTAAAGCCAAGAGCTATACATATAAAATAACCAATCCCTGTAGTAAACACAATTTGTCCAATGCCTGTAAACAAAGAAACTTTTCCAACTTCTTTTAGAACCTTAGGATTAAGGTTGATTCCAACCATGAACAAAAGCAAAGCCACACCAATTTGTGCAAAAATAGAAATTGAGGATGTGTCTTTAACGATGTGTCTTTAACGATGT
>CAYWUF010000007.1:11336-14513 GCA_964461425.1 uncultured archaeon
GATGTGTCTTTAACGATGTGTCTTTAACGATGTTAAGGATATATGGGCTAACAAGAATTCCAGTAAATATATATCCAATAATTAGTGGTTGTTTTAATAATCTTGTAATTGCTGTTACAAGTATTGCAATAAAAATAATAATACTAATTTCTACAAAAAATGGGGGTATCATAAAATCTTCTCCGTTCTTATAATTGTAAGATATATATCTTTATAAACTTAATTTTAAACAAATAATATATGATAATATTAATTTGTGGATTTTCTGCTTCAGGAAAAAGTTATCTTGTTAACTTTGTTGCCAAAAAGTTTAATTATAGTTATATACATACATCAGATATTCTTAATCAATTTGCAAATGGAATAGTAGAAAAAAAGATACAAATAGACGACACTAAAAAAAACGATGGCTGGTATGAGTTTTCCGGACTTGACGATAAAAGAAAAAAAGATCAAAACTTTGATAAGAAGCTAGATAAATATTTATTAAATCTTATAAAAACAAAAGACAATCTTGTCTTAGATTCTTGGACTTTACCTTATCTTATTAGGAATGATTTAAACGTAATAAAGATCTGGTTAGATGGAACTGAAAAAGTCAGAGCTAAAAGATTATCTTTAAGAGACAAAATAACTTTCACACATGCACAAAAACTTCTTAAAGAAAAAGATAAATTTTCTAAAGAGCATTTTCAAAAACTATATGGCTTTACTTTAGGAAAAGATAAGCACGTTTTTGATTTAGTTATTAATACAACGCCTTTAACCATTAAAGAAGTTGAAAAGAAAACAATAGCTTTTTTAAAAAAAAAGATTAAATAATTTTTTCTCTAAGTTTATTAATAATAGAATAATCAACAGTGTATTTTCCAATAACGTTATCAGGGAAATATTTCAATCCGTGAAAATCAGAACCTCCAGTTTCTATCAAATCGTTAGTTTTTACAATTTCTTTACAATTTAATAAGAATTGTTCGTGTTTTGGTTCGTGTGGTCCAGTAGTTTCAATACCCACTAAACCATACCCTGAAAGTTTAGAAAGATAATGCTCTAAATCATTCTTTAAAGAAAGCGGAAGATACCAAGGATGTGGCATAACAGCAACACCGTGTGCATTTATTATTTCTGAAATTACTTTCTTTGTGCTTATTCTTTTTGGTTTATAGCCAACATTTATTTTTTTAATAATATTATTAAAAGCGTCAGGAAGATCTTTAGCATAACCTTTACTCTTAAGTTCTAAAGCTAAATGAGTGATCATAAGGTTTTGTGTGGGTCCAGTAAATTTTAAAACATCATCTAGTTCAATGTTATATCCGTTGTCTCTTAACCAATATATTTTTTGAGTAACGACATCTGTTATTGAACGTTTGTTATCGTTAATAATTTTAAGTAATGGCTCGTAAGTTGTATCAAAAAAATAAGCTAGAATTTCAGTTGCTTCACAGTTAATTTCAACACCCGTAATTAATTCTATATTTTCTTTTTCTGCGACTTTTTTAGAAATAGGCAAAGCATCAATGCAATTATGGTCAGTTATAGCTATTGCTTTAAGTCCTTCTTTTTTTGCAAGCTTAATTACAAACTCAGGAGAATGAAACCCGTCTGTTAAATTTGTGTGTGAATGAAGATCACATTTCATGTTAGAATTACTCTCCCTCTATTGCATAGTTTTTGTTGCAAGTTTAATGTCTTCGCCAGTTACTGTTTTTCTTTTGGCATGTCTTGCAAGCTCAATTGCTTGTTTTGAGATGTCTTGAGCAACTTCTTCTAAAATTCTTCCAAGTTCTTCTGCGGCGTCTTCAGAAACTCTTTCAGCTCCTGCTTTTCTAATAAGTCTATCAAGTGCTGCAATTGCTAAATCTGTCATAAAATACACCTCTTTTTTAATTTAAAATTTATTTTGTTCTTTATTCTATATATTATGTAATTAAAAACATTTATAAACCGTAATATCTAAAATATATAAGAAATAACGTTTTTTAAAGGAAACGGGGTAAATTTATGACATTATTAGATTCTATTCTTTTACAAATTAATCAAAAGAAAACTACATTTAATGAGTTATTAACTAAAATCATTCCTAATTATTCAAGTATGGAATCAGCAAGAGCTGCGTTATCAAGAGTTATAAAAAATTTAGTGTCTTTTGAGTATATTAGAAAAACAGAAGATTTTTTTGAAATTACAGACAAGGGTAAAAAAATTGTTGATTCTAAGTTGCAAGATAAAATGTTAAATAACATAAATAGTATAAATGCACTTTTACAAAAATCTCAACCTTCAAAATCTTTACAATATTTAGATGACGTTGTTAAGAATCTACAAATATTTTTAGAAAGATCAAAAGAAGATTCTACTCTTTTAAAGATTGGTAAGACTAGTGCAACTTTTTATGTTTCTGATCTTTTGATTTTAAAAGAAACTGTTGAGAAGAGATTAAATAATTTTCAAAATACTTTAGACAGACAAATAAATGTTTTAAAAGAACTTAATTTTGAAGATCAGTTTATGGTTAATCTTGATAATAATGCCTTTGAATTGATTAGAGAAATAACAGAAGAAAATTCAATTTCAGAATTAATAATTGATTGTGATAAGACTGATATTAACTCTGCTATGCTTTTTGAAAATCATTCAGAATTTATTAAAAAACCAGACAATGTGTTTGTTTTAAAAGTTAACGATATGGATATATTAAAAACATTATTGTTATCTAAATTAGATATAATTATGCAAACAAAATTTAAGATATATCTTAAAGAAGTGGTTGTGTATTTAAAAGTTGGAAGATTATATTTTACTGGTCCATATTCGCAAATAAATGCAATAAAAGAAAAATATAATAAATATACAGATAAAGAAAAGAAAGATAAAATCATATCATAAATTTTGCGAAAAAATTGTCCGCGAACTGGGCCGAGAGGTTAAGTTTACTAGAGAAATAACGTCTGTCAACTGGGCGCGCAGTTGTGCAACTATAGTCTAGCGGTAGGATGCAAGCTTCCCAAGCTTGCGACTCGGGTTCGAATCCCGGTAGTTGCACTTCAACCTTTTTCTTTTGAAAAAGAAAAACCTTGGCGAAAAAGAAAATGGTTGTGTCGAAAGAAAACTAATGATTTTAATGAAACTTGGAAAATATAAACACTACAAAGGAAAGATTGTAGAAGTTATTGG
>CAYWUF010000008.1:0-1492 GCA_964461425.1 uncultured archaeon
TTGCTTTTTCGTCTTCATTTTTTAATTCTTCTGTTGTTCTCTGAACTACTGACAGTAATTCAATAGGAGTTAAACCGTATGTTTTTAATTTAATTACAGCTTCTCCTTTTCTTTTGGAATTGATTTTTCCAACTTCTGAAAATCTACTTTCTGCAATTATCTTTAATTCTTTTCCTGAAAGATTTGAAATCTGACTAATGTCTGAAAATATACAAACATTAAAATCTTTTTCTTTGTCTTTTTCTAGAAGTAAAGGCATACTTGAAGCATCATAATCTTTGCCTTCTAGATTAAACACAACTTTTGTACCAGAAAGTGCTTCGTTTGAAATCATCACTTCTTCATTTATTGCAGACTTAACTGTTAAAGTAGTACATACTTTTGTTGGTTTTAATAACATTTCTGAATCTTTTGCTTTTAAAAATAATGTTCCAAAATCTTTATCAATTCCCATAATCAACAAATAACTTTTGTCTTTTGAGATACAAACATCTGTTGATTTTCCATCAAGTATATTTCTTATATTGCTTGAAGTTTCTTTAATAAATTCTTCAGGATAATTAACATCTCTAAAGCCTTCTTTCTTTATTCCAAATTTATTATTTATTATAATGTTAATCTCTTCTGCTTTTTTCACATTTGCTTGACTTAAATCTTTAAAATACATTTTTGCAATTGCATTTTCATTTTCTGTTATTTCTCCAATACTAATATCTAACAAACTATATTTCTTTTGCTCTGGAGATCTTAAAACAAATCTATCTTGTGAGCCATAAACGTCTTTTGCAATAGACCCTGCAAAACTTTGATTTCCTGTAAGTATTGTAAGCCAGGTGTCTCCTGTGTTTGTTCTTATAAAATCAAGATTTTTAGGCAAGAAAATATTTATGTTTTCAATTGTTTTCTTACATTGATCAGTTACATTTGAATCAACCACGTCAACAAAGAAATAAGCTCTTTGTGTATCTAGGTCTGTAAAGTTTCTTGTAGCAACATACCCGCTAAGTTCTAACTTATATCTACCACAACCTTTTATCTTATCAGTCATATGGATAATATTACCAGAGATTGCAAGACCTCCAGTTGTTTGACCAACATTAGTTTTAAGCATATAGTTTTTAATGGTAGGGAATTTACTATCTTTCTCTTTATGTGAATCTAATACTAATTTTAAAGTTCTTTCATTTATTGTGTCGTTTTGTAAATACAATAAAATATTTTTATATTCTTCTAGTTTTTGAGGAGGAAGAATATCTGAAATTGGACAATAGCCGTTGTTTGCTGCAGTTTGTGAACAAGCTGTTTGTATAACTTTATTATTTGCTTGATTTGCAACAGCAATTACTTCTGTATGTAAGCTTTGAATTTTTTCTAAAATTAAAACAGCAGCAGAAGCACCATCACAATACCCGTCTTGTTTACAGTCTGGAACAACAACAGGGAAAGTTAAACTAACTAGAGAATCTTCTTCTCCACAAACAGGAATACTTAC
>CAYWUF010000008.1:1592-14276 GCA_964461425.1 uncultured archaeon
GGAATTACTACTAACGATTTTGTTAAATCAATTAACTCAACACTTAATTTTGTGTTTTCAAAAACATAATATTGATTTCTCCAAGCTATTTCAAAGTTATAAATTTTAGTTAATTTTCTTTCTTTATTATTTTTTACAATTAAAACATAATCTTCTATTTCTTCTCCAATATCTATATCTATATTTGGAATTATTATTTCTATATTTTCATCTTTTCTTATAGTTGTTCCTTTTGCGTTTAATAACTGTGGAGTTATTGAAAATGCTCTGTTACAGTTATTCTTAATATTAAATGTTAATTCTTGTGTTGACTGATCACTTATTCCCACATAAGCATATAACTGTTTAGGCGTAATTTCTAAACAATCATTTTTAACAAGCCCTCTATAAAAAATAACTTCAATTTCTTTAATGACTTGTTTATTTCCAATAAATCCTGAAATTGTTAAAACGCCTTTTGCAGTTTTAAAATTAAGACTTGAATCAACTGTTGATATTAATTCAACTTCTTCACCTTTATTTGGTTTTAAAGAATATGGTAAATCTAAACTAGAATATAAACTTGAAACATAATCATAAAAACGCATTTCAAATCTTAAATCTGTAATTTCAAGATTGCCTTTATTAGTTATTGTAAACTTCTCAACTTCTTGACTTATGTTTTCACCAAAATAAATCTCTAGTTTATTTGGTCCTAAAATCATTCCTGTGTCTGCAATGTTTAATTGTTTTGTATATGGCACATAACCTGGAACTGTTATTTTTAGTGTTGGTTTTGCCATAGTGAAATTTTGATTAATAATATATTTGCCAGTTCTACTGTTTTTAACACTTCCAAGAACATTGCCAAAGCCATCATCAACTTTAACAAAAGCATTATCTATTGGCTTTTTTGTAAGGTTATCTTTTATCTCAACAACAATTGGAGAATTATAAGGAATAACATCTAAAACACTAACATCAAGTGTTTTCTTAGAAACTGAATTAAAACTTATTCTTTTTTCTATAATTTGTGAATTGTTATTTATCTTTAAATCAAGATAAGTTACTCCAATATCTTTTGCTTTAAAGAACAAATAGATTTGGTTTTTTTGATTTGCTTGTAAAGAAATATAAGATTCAGACAATTGCAAATCTACTGAATCAACTTCGTTACTTGGAAAAAAATTAGTTGCTTGGAAATTTAATAAACCAATTATTGGTCTTGATTTTTCTGTTTCAACATCTATTGATATTTCTGTGTTCTTTAGACTTAACATGTTAAACTCTAAAGCATAAACTTCTCCGTTAACTGCAAAGAAATTTTCAGGAGTGTAATCAAAAGCTTCTGCATCTATAAACTTATAATCAACACACAGATCTCCAGAACAACTTACAGGTTTTTCTAAAATTTCAAAAACTTGTTCTTTAGTGTCTGCATATAAAAATTGTCTTTGAGCATTTGCTCTAGTGTCGTTTAAAATAGAATCGACTGGATCTCTATAAACCTTACTCTCAGCTTCACACCAAACTCTGTATTTTAAAACAAACTTTTCTGAAATGTCTGTTGCTTTTAACTTTACCATTATTTGTTTATTCGTTACTTGCTCTTGTCCTCTCCAATATAATTCTAACCATTTATTCATTTGATTAGGTTGACCAGAATTATCATAATCAATTGATTGTTGACCAAAGTTATAGGTGGTAGAATATTTGTAATCTACAGTGTCTGCTTTATAGCCTGTAATTCCATAAAGCATATTGTCTGAATCAGATTTACTATCTTCTCCTGCTCTAAAATGAACTCCGCAAGAAGAATAGCCTTCTGGTATTAAAACATCAAAGACTGCATAATAATCATCATTAATACTTAAAAGAGTTGTAGGGTTATTTGAAAAATCCCTTAACTCCAAAAAACTAATTATTGGAGTGTTACCAACAACAGAAGGTTTAATGGTTAAAGTAATATCGTCGCTCTCTCCTACTCTTGTAGAAGCTGTTGTTGTGTTTCCCTCTAAGTCTGTATATTCAACAATTAAATCTTTATAGCCTTGATTATTAAACTCAACTATGTTTGAACCATAAAGGCAATCATCAAATAATATTTCCCCTGTTTTTGAAGTTATAAAAACACAACCCTCTTCTATTGGGTTTCCGTCTTTATCTAAAAGAGTAAGTGTTAAAAATCTAGAAGCATCATCTAAAACAAGAATTACTTTATTATCCACAAAAGGATCAATTTTAATTTCTTCTGTTTTAAAAGCTTCTCCAACAGTTGCAGTAACTTTGTATTTTTCTCCTTCTTTTGTTAAGATTGTTGCTTGACCAGTTAAATCAACAGACTGTGGTCCGTGTCCTGTTGCTACAAATCTTTCTGAGACTTCTTTAAGGAAGGTTACTTTTGCATTTGCAACTGGATTGTTATTATTATCATAAACATAAACTGAAAGTAAATAGCTTGTGTTTAAACTAGTTTTTTCTAATTTTATGTCTAGTTCATTAATTAGTTCTACATTTGCAAAATTTTGAACACAATAGTATCCAGTCTTACATGCAGTAACTAAATAATCGGTTTCATTTTCTAAACCTGTAAATACAATTACTCCATCCATCTGAGTTGTTTTTGATTCTATTAAATTATTATTTTCATTATATAATGAAATTACAACATCTTGAAGAGGACCAACACCATGTTCTGAAACTAAAACTTTCAAATCTGAACTTCCTGCTTTTAATTTAGCAGTAAATGTTTCTTCTTCATTTTGTAATCTAAAAGATCTTTCTTCATTATCGCTATCATATGTTCTATAGCCTTCTTTTGTTACAACAAAACGGATAGCTAAACCTTTATCTAAAGTAAATAAAGCCTTTCCTAAAACAGTAACTCCTGTTTCTAAAATGTCTCCTTCAAGATTATAGATAGTTACATCTGCTTGATCTAGTAAATCACCATTCTCATTTGTAACAACAATTGTTGCTTTAGATTGAGCTCCTGAAAAATTAATAGAATCTTGATCAAATTCTAAAGATATTGTTTTTGTTTCAGAATAATTAGATAATCTAAAATTTAAAGTATATATTTGATAACCATCAGCATTTATTGTTAAAGATAAATCTTTCTCTAAAGGGATACTTGTAAATATTAATTCGCCTTTATCGTCTGAAATTACAGACGGACTTTCTAATTTTCCATTTAATCTATATTCTAACTTTGCTTCATAGCCTGGTATTCTTTTAGAAGTTTGAGAATCAATAACAACTAAACTAAAATCTCCAGAATCATATTTTTCGTTAAATCTTGCAATTACTTGTTCTCCTCTCACAAAAACTTTTTGTAACTCTATGTCATTTAATCCTTCTTTTGAGAATAAAAACATATAGTCTGTACCGCTCTTTAATTTTGCTTTTATCTTATCTCCATCACTAACAATTCCACTAAATTTGGTCTTACCGTAAAGGTCTGTAATTATTAGTTGTGCATCTGAGATTGAGTTTCCTGAGTAATCGCTCATCTTTAAGTCAATGTTTACTGTTGTTGCAACATTAACAATTATTAAAGTAGAAATAACAATAAGTAATAATAGAAAACACAAAACAAAAGCAAAAGAAGGAATTCCTTTTTCTTCTAAGAAGTTATTTAATTTATTTAATGGTATTCCTTTGTTTGATAACCATTCTGAAAAAGAAAAATATTTATCTTCTAAGAAATTATAGGCTTTACTAAAAATGTTTGGATCTTTTGATTTTGAATTTTCAGAATAATCATAATCTTCTTCTTCAAAATCATCATAGTTTTCTAAAGTTGTTTTGGATTTTTGTTTAGCCATTTTTTATCTCTCTTTAATAATATATAATATATGTATAAATAAAAGACACAAATATTTATATATGTTTAATAAGAAAAAGAATATAAAGATTAACTTTTTACGAAAATAAAGTTAAAAAAAGAAATTAGAAAGAAACTTTAACGTTGCTTCTTTCTTCTGTTTTTGCTTCTAAGAATGTTTCTTCTTTGAAATTAAATGTTTTTGCAAAAACACTATTTGGGAAAACTTGTATTTTGTTATTATAATCCATTACTACGTCGTTATAATATTGTCTTGCATATGCTATTTTATTTTCAATACCTGCTAATTCTTCCTGAAGCATTAAGAAATTTTGACTTGCTTTTAAATCAGGATAATTTTCAACAACTACGTTTAATAAACCACCAATTGCTTTAGACATTTGATCGTTTGTTTGCATTGCTGCTTTTATGTCCTTTGTTTGCATTGCTTGATTTCTTAATTCAGTTATCTTTGTTAATGTTCCTTGTTCGTGTTTAGCATAACCTTTTACAGTTTCAACAAGATTAGGAACTAAATCATATCTTTTCTTTAACTGAACATCTATCTGGCTCCAACCATTTTTTACTTTGTTTCTTGCAATTATTAATCCATTATATATTAATAATGAAATTAAAGCTAGAAGACCCACAATGATTAGAGGAATTAACCAACCTAACATTTTAATCACCAATTTAATTTATAAATTCTAAATATATATAACTTAATTATATTTATAAACAAATAGGTAATAATATTTAATACGAAAAAATATGAAAATTATTATTGCAGGGCCTTGTTCTGTTGAAAGTAAAGAACAGATAGAAAAAATTTCTAAATTTTTATCTAAAAATAAAATTAATTATCTTAGAGGAGGTTGCTTTAAACCAAGAACTGACCCTAAGAGCTTTCAAGGACTTGAAGATGTTGGAATTAAATATCTTTTTGATTCTGCTAAAGAAAATAAACAAAAAGTAGTTACTGAGATTTTATCAATTGAAGAATTAAGAAGAAATTATGATAAGATAGATGTGATTCAGATTGGCTCTAGAAACATGACTAATTATTCTTTATTAAAAGAAGTTGGAAAAATCACGGCAATTGATAAAAAACCAGTTCTTCTTAAAAGAGGTTTTAGTTCCACTATTCCAGAATTTTTAAAAGCAGGAGAATATATTTCCCAGTATGGAAATAAAAATACCTGGTATTGCCTAAGAGGAATAAGAACCTTTGAACAGATTGATTCAGATTTAAGATTTACTCCTGATCTGTCTAGCATCTTGGAACTTAAAGAGAAAATAAAAAATAAGAATGGAAAAATTATTTTTGACCCCTCTCATTCTACAGGAAATTCTAAATATGTTTTAGCAATCTCTAAAGCTGCTCTTTTACTTGGCGCAGACGGATTGATGATTGAAGTGCATAACAATCCAAAAAACGCAAAAACAGACAAAGAACAACAACTTAATTTTAAAGAATTTGAAATGTTAATAAAAGAAATTAAATAGCATAATATAAATCTAATGATTTTTTAATCAAAAGAACATCGTGATTTGATTGCTGATTTTTTAAATAAATATCAATAAACAAAATTTCATTTTTTACTTTTGATAAATGCCAAATTATTCTTGCAGAAAAATCTTTATCATCAGATATCCTCATTCTTGATTTTATTACTAAATAATTAGAATATTTTTCACCAAGCTTTATTCGTTCATTTCTTTTTGGAGATTCTTTTAAGAGTTCTTCTTTTCTTGTTAAAATTGTTTGTTTAATTATTTCAAAATCTTTAATTAAACACCTAGGGTGTTTCTTTAAAGTTTTATCAAACTTGTGCTCAAAATCAGATGTGTTTTTAGCAACAAAATCAATTAAAGACATTGCTAACAACCTACTCTACTTGTTTTTCTAAAGATTCTGCTCTGTAAAATACTAAATCATAATCAATTATCTCCTTGTCTTTAGAAACAAGATAAGGATTATCTTTGTGAGACAAATTTGATATTTGAGTCGCAGAAAAAGCACCTAATTTTTTTATAACTTTATCAATAGTAGATATTTCTTCTTTTGATAATTTACTTAATTTTGGAGCTTCTAAAAGTTTATACTTTGTGTTTTGTGGGAACTGTTTTGTTTCTATTTTTTTTTCTTTTTCTAATTTGTCTAATATTATTGCTATATGCACTGGTGCTGGACCAAACTCGATCTTTCTGTAATCTTCATTTGTAATAGATTTATTATTTTTCTTGTAGTGGTTAAAATCAGAAAAATATAATAATTTATATAAGACTGTTTTTCCAAAATTAGGATTAGAACTACACTTAGAAATAATATAATGGACCATTTCACTTAGCTTTTCGGAATTATAATTTGAGACCATAATTTATCACAGCTATAAATATATTATCAATTCTAGTATATAAAAAGCTTTCGGGAGTAGATGTCCAATGATAAGAAATAAAGAAAAAGAAGTAATATCTTACTTCTTTAATTTTTGTTCAAGCTTAGCAATTGCAAGTCTGGTTTTTATCATCGTGTCTGGATTTAGACTCATTGATTTAATTCCTTCTTTTACCAAGAACTCAGCCATCTCTGGATAATCAGAAGGTGCTTGACCACAGATACCAATGTACTTGCCTTTCTTGTTTGCAATTTTAATTACATCACTTAAAAGCTTCTTAACGGCAGGGTTTCTCTCATCATAGATATTTCCTAAAAGTTCAGAGTCTCTGTCAAGACCTAAAGTCAATTGTGTTAAGTCGTTGCTTCCAATACTAAAGCCATCAAAGATATCAAGGAATTCTTCTGCTAAGATAACATTTGATGGAATTTCGCACATACAATTTATCTTTAATCCATTTTTACCTTTCTCTAAACCATTCTTTTTCATTTCTGCAAATACTTTTTTTGCTTCATCAATTGTTCTACAAAATGGAACCATTAATTCTAAGTTTGTTAAACCAAACTCTTCTCTTACCTTTTTAATTGCCTGGCACTCTAGAGCAAAACCAGCAACATAATTTCCTTGGTAATATCTTGAAGCCCCTCTCCAACCGATCATGGGGTTGCTTTCTACAGGTTCGTATTCTTTTCCACCAACAAGATTAGCATACTCGTTTGATTTAAAATCAGACAATCTTAAAATTACATTTTTTGGATAAAATGCTGCTGTAATTCTTGCAATTCCTTGAGCTAACTTGTCCACAAAATATTGTTTCTTGTCTGTGTAACCTACAGTTAACTTGTCAATCTTTGCTTTAACTTCTGTATCTTTTATCTTATTGTAGTTTATTAAAGCTAAAGGATGAATCTGTATCCAAGAGTTGATAATAAATTCTTCTCTTGCTAAGCCCACTCCATCATTTGGAATAAAACTTAAATCAAATGCTTGTTCAGGGTTACCAACATTCATCATTAATTTTGTTTTTGTTTCTTGTAAGTTTTTAACATTTGTTGTTTGCTTAGTAAATGGAATTTTTCCTGCATAAACAAAACCAGCATCTCCGCTTGAACAATCCATTGTTACTTCTTGTCCTGTTTTTAATTTAGCCGTGCCTTCAAGTGTTCCAACAATACAAGGGATACCAAGCTCTCTAGAGATAATTGCTGCATGACAAGTTCTTCCGCCTTTATTAGTTATTATTCCTGAAGCAATCTTCATTATTGGCTCCCAATCAGGATCAGTCATTTCTGTTACAAGAATTTCTCCTTTTCTAAATTGATTAATTTCTTTTGCATCTTTTATGACTTTAACTTTTCCTGTTGAAATTTGTTGACCAACACTTTTTCCAACAACTACTGGTTTTTGATTTGTTGTTAAATTAAAAGTTGTATAGCTATCTAAATCTTTTCTTGACTGAACGGTTTCTGGTCTTGCTTGAACAATAAATAGTTCGTTTGTTTTACCGTCTAAAGCCCATTCCATATCCATCGGTTTATAGTAACCTGCTTTCTTAGAATAATACTCTTCAATATCTACAGCCCATTCTGCAAGCTTTAAAGCCTGGTCATCAGTTATTGAAAATTTATTTCTATCTGAGATGTCTACTGAGATATTTTTAACTGGTTTATTTCCTTCTCTGTCATAAACCATTCTTATTGCTTTTTCGCCTAAGACTTTTGAGATTATTGGTTTCTTCCCAAGTTTTAAAGTTGGTTTAAAGACAATAAACTCATCAGGATTAACTGCCCCTTGAACGATGTTTTCTCCAAGACCATAAGTTGAATTAATTATTACAACATCTCTAAAACCAGTTTCTGTATCAATAGAAAACATAATTCCTGAAGACGCCATATCACTTCTAACCATTCTTTGAACAACAACTGACAAAGCTATGTTAAAGTGATCAAAATCTTTATCTTCTCTATAAGAGATTGCTCTGTTAGTAAAAAGACTTGCAAAACATTTTCTTACAGCCTCTAAAAGGTTAGCTTTTCCTCTAATGTTTAAGTAACTTTCCTGTTGACCTGCAAAAGAAGCATCAGGTAAATCTTCAGCTGTTGCACTTGATCTAACTGCAACATCAAGTTCTTTAATTTTTTCAATTTTACAAAGCTTGTCATAAGCATCAAAGATTTCTTTTTCTAAGTCTTTAGGAATTTCTTCGTGTCTTATTATGTTTCTAATCTTTTGTCCTTTTTCTGCTAGTTGATCCATGTTATGGGTATCTAGATCTTTTAATATTTTTTTAATTTGTTCTTTTACTCCCGATTTTTCAAGAATATATCTGTAAGAATAAGCAGTAATTGCAAAACCATAAGGAACTTTTACTCCTTTCTTTTTTAGATTTTGATACATTTCTCCAAGAGATGCGTTCTTTCCACCAACATAAGGGATATCTTCTATCCCTATCTCATCAAACCACATAATAAATTTTTTATCTTTTGCTGTCATTTTTAATCAAGTCTCCTTTTAATAAATATCTATAAATTATAAATAGAAATAATAAGAATAAAGTATTTATAAACAATTTGTTTTAGCGAGCGCCACCGCCACCGCCAAAACCACCACCGCCACCAAAGCCTCCGCCTCCACCGCCAAAGCTTCCACCACTCCCGCCACTAGAACGACTACCATAAGAATAACTTATAGCGCTTGCAGAAAATGAGGAATAAACTCCAAACTTTTGATTATTTGAAAGTTCTGTAGACATTACTGATTTTAAAGCCTTAGAAGCTTCTTTTGCCACACCAAACGCAGTTGCATAAACCATGTATTCTTCCCATAAGATTACATGTCTTGGAGGGTGTGTTTTCATTAAAGAGTTATCTGTTATATACCTTTTAAAATTGCTCCACTGTAAATTTTTTAATCTACCGTCTTTTGAAAATCTTCCAAATATAACTATCAAACTAACTTTTGATTTTGTTAGAATGCTTGCAATTATTATAAAAAACACAATAGCAAAGAAGATATATGAAATAAAAAACGGAAAAATATATATTGAAAATTGCCAAGTTATTAGTCTTACTATAATTAAGAAATATACAACAATTAAGATATTTGCAAAAATAAAACCTTTTTTATCTAAGTATTTCTTTTTCTTAGCCCAATCTTCTAATTCTTTTTTTATTTTCTTTTCTAATTCTAAGAAATCATTTCTAAAGTTAAAACTTTCTTTATAGTTTGAAAAAGAACCCATAATTGATTTGTTTTCGCTTTTATAAGTCCCTGTTTTTAAATCTTCTAGATTTATCTCTCCATCAGGATAATATTTTATAAAAAACTTATTAATTTCAGAAATATAAAAAGGCAAATTTATTTTTTTTGCATTTTTTATTTTTATTAGTTTATATTTTTCTGTGTTAAATAACGATTTATCTTTTACTTTTATTAAATCATATTGTTTCTTCCAAACGAGATACATGATTGCAGAAGAGAACCAGTAAGGAGAGAATGCTCCAGTAATTAAATAATGTGCTTGCAATGGATCTTCTTCTCCTGGTAAATCCCTCTCATATATTGAAAAATAATTTATTTTCTTGCTTGAAATTTCTTTACCAAAAATTAACCAGATTAAAAAAAGTAAAATTATTGGTAAAATTATAATTAAGAAAAAATATAAAAAAATTGTAAATGTGTTTGCTTCTTTTTTAACATTTTCTTTTGTGTATACCGTGTATTCTTTTTCCCAATTGTTTTCTAAATCAGTTATTTGAGTTGCAGTGTAATTTTCTTTTGGCAAATCATTAGAAAACCACTCCTTTGGCATTAAGAAGTTAACTTCAATTACTTCATAAGGATTTACTCTTTTTGAAATAGACAAAATGTTTTCTTTTTCTTCTAGATTATAATTTTGTGCATGAATAAACTTTGTAATCTTATTTACATCTCCAGGAAACATTAAATTTATTTTTAAATTTGTAGAGACTGGAGTTTTTCCTCCATAAACGAAATAAAAAAATTGTGTTGTGTCTATTTGAGATTTAATTTGGTTTTCGATTGTATAGTTAAATGATGCAACTACTTCTTTATCACAAAAATCTCCTTTTAATATTAATTCTGGATCTCCTGATACGGTGTTTGTTGATTTATACTCAAAAGAGCAAGTTGCTCCTTGACAACTACCATTTGGGTTAGAAATTATAGTGTTTGGTTTTTGGATATATAATTCTTTATAGCAACCAGACAACTTGTAATTCCAAATTTCAGTAACTTGCACTTTTCCTGAAGGCTCAAGCACATAATCCGTATCTATTGAAGAAACTTGAAAGCTTCTTGCAGAAACTAAAGGAAAGATCAATAACAGCAGGATTAAAACTAACATTAAATTTTTCTGATTCATTTTATTTTCCATTAAATTATTTCATTCTTTAATCTATCGTATCTTTTAAAATTCTTTGTTTTGTTTATTGACTTAAAATGTATTGCGTTTCTTGGACAAAAGTTATAACATCTTGTACAGAACATACAGTTGTTCCCAAAAATTACTTTGCCTTTTTCTTTTTTTATAGTAATGTTTTTTGTTGGACATACTTGTTGACACAACCCGCACATCGTACATTCTTTCTTATCCCAAAACCATCTTTTCTTAGTGTTTTTTTGCCCTATGTCAAAAAAGAACTTAACAGTGTTTGACATTATTGAAATTAAAATATTTGATTTGATAAATTTTGATTTGCCAGAAACTAATAGATCAAAATCATTTTTTACTTTTTCTTTTGTGCTTGTTATTGCTAAATTAATGTGTTCTTCTTTATCTCTATCTTTACCAAACATAAAATTTACATTATCTGGCATAACATACAAGAAATTTGAAATGACAAAATATTTTTTCTTTTTTAAGATTCTTTCTAGAACATTAAAACTAGCACCAGCACTCTCCCCGCCAGTTGCAAACAAAATAACTGGTTTATCTTTGACGTCTGGTAGTCTCTTTACAAAATCAATCACTAATTGTGGAGGATAGAAGGCGTGAATTGGAAAACCAATCATTAAAAAATCATATTTCCCTTGACTAGTTATTGTTTCTAATTTCTCTATTGGAAACAAATCCACAATTATTTTTTTAAGATTATAATTTTCTTGAAACTCAGAAGCAACAAACGCCGTGTTACCTGTTCCAGAAAAATAATAAATTACTCCTTTACCAGGATTAAATTGTTTCATCTTTATAGTCATAAAAAAGAAAGAACAAAAGAATTTAAAAAGGTTTATTGTCAAGAGAAATATTAAATTATAATTCGCTTCTGTACTTTTCTAAATCTTCCTCAAAAAATACTTGTTCTTTTGTGATTTCTACTATGTCTTTTGATTTTATTATATCAAAATATCTTATAGGTTTATTTCTTTTTTTCGCAAGAATTATTTCAGCTAAGACACCATTACTTATCTGTCCAAACACCCAAATCTCGTCTATTCTTTTTACTAAACTGTTGTTTGCTGCTCTTACAAGATCTCTATCAACAGTGTCTAACATAAAATAATCAGAGATCATAAATGGGTTTAACGGAACAACATTATTTTCTAAAAGAAATTTTGAAATATGTTGTCTAAAATAAAAATTAAGCTTTGAATAAGCTGGATAAACTAATTTCATATCAACATTTGTGTCCATAGAAACCTTAGAATAAAAGGTTTTTTAAATCATTGTGCACGAATCACGCAAGTCATTGTTTTGGAGATACTCTAGAAAAATATAATTCTCAAAGAAAATCTATTTATTTTCTTGAGTACCTAAAAATCAGTAATTTATGAGGCCGTAGTCGTTTTGGGATTGAAACACCTTTTCTAAAGGGGTTCCAGTAAAACCATACACAAATAGGCTGCGTGCGAGCTCATGAAAACTAAAGTTTTCAGGATGCCAAGAAATGCGTAGCATTTGTTTAGCATGAGCGCAACCAGCCCAGTTAGTTTTTCCGGCAGAAGCCGCTTTTTCTAAAAGGGGCTCCACTGGACAACTACTCCCGAAAAGGTTATATAGGACTAATTTAGATAATATATATCTATTTAATTATTTTAAATAAATTATTATTAAAATGTGAAAGAATATGATTAAAGATTTAATTGTGAAAAATTCAACGGCTGAGTTTCTAATATTTCAAACACAATCAAAAGAAGATGCTATTGATGTTAAATATGAAGATGAAATGCTTTGGCTTTCTCAAAAAATGATGGCTAAACTTTTTTGTGTGGAAGTTTCAACAATTAATGAACATTTAAAAAATATATTTAAGTCTGAAGAATTAGAAAAAAAACTAACTATTCGGAAATTCCTAATAGTTCAAAAAGAAGGAAACAGAGAAATAAACAGAGGTGTGGATTTTTATAATCTGGATGCAATTATTTCTGTTGGCTATAGGGTTAATTCAAAAAGAGCTACACAATTTAGAATCTGGGCTACAAAGATTCTAAAACAATTTGCAATAAAAGGATATGTCT
>CAYWUF010000009.1:0-6011 GCA_964461425.1 uncultured archaeon
TATATTGCAGACACTTCAAATCATAGAATTCATAAACGAAATAAAAATGATCTTTCTCTTGTTCAATTATATGGAGTTGGAGCACCTTATGGTATTTCACAATCTGGAACCACAGGAACAAATGCTTTTTCCAGCCCTTATGACATTAGTGTAAAAAATGAAAGAATATATGTTGCAGATTATGCAAACCACAGAATAAAAGTATACGACACAAACTTTAATTTCTTATATAGATATGGAAGAATTGGTTGGGGCAAAGATATGTTTTATTATCCTACAGGTATCTCTGTAGATGATACTTATGCATATATTGCAGATTATGCAAATCACAGAATTGTTAAAAGAAGTTTAGAGTCTCTAGAATATTTAAAAAATTTGCCTTTAAATAACTACGCAGGCGTTTTAGGATTTAATAGTAATACTCTTTCCTCCACAAGAAGAATAACTACAGATTCACAGATTGTTATTAAACGAACAGGAAATGAATTTTGTATTTATATCAATGGAGAAAAAGACAATTGTTCAGATTTTAGTAATCAACCAACCTATCTTACCTTTCCTGAAATAAATACGCATTATGGTTCTTCAGCAACAACAACAACCCATTATCTTTCAGAGAATCAAAATAACTATCCGTTTGCTATTGGGAATTATGGTCTTGTTACTCCTGGAAACGGAACTATTAAATATTTTAGAATCTATGATAGTAACTTGAGTGATTCAGAGATACTTGGACTTTATGAAAACTATAAGTGATTAAAATGATTCCTAATAAAGCAGAAGCAATTGAATTGCTTAAAGAACACTTGAAAGAAAAGGCAAATCTGGATCATTGCTTTCTTGTTGGTTATGGAATGCAAGGGCTTTCCAAACACCTTGGAGAAAACTCAGATTACTGGTTTGTTGTTGGCCTCTTGCATGACCTTGACCTTGAGTGTTTTAATGGAGATATTAACAAGCATACTCTTGTTGCTGAACAGATCTTGCAAGAGAAAGATGTTGACCAACAACTGATTGATGACATCAAGAGCCACAACGAGGTTGTTGGTGTTGAAAGAAACACTAAGATTAGACACGCACTCTATTCCCTTGACGGCTTGAGTGGAATAATCAGGGCATATGTCTTGATGAGACCAGATAAAGATATCACAAAAACTGAAACTAAGTCAATAATCAAAAAACTAAAAGACAAGTATTTTGCAGTAGCAGTCAATAGAGAACAAATCTACTTGTGTGAAACAACTCTTGGACTACCAATTGAAAAATTTGTAGAAATTGTCTTAGAAGAAATAAAAGAAAATTATAAATTAGAATAACTATGCCACTTAATTTTAAAAAAATTCCTGCAGCAACAACTGTAGAAATAAGGAAAGCGCTTGAAAAGAACGGATTTAAAGCAGATGAAACTAATCACAAACACATAAAACTTCTAAATGAAAAAGGACAAGAACTAATTTTAATAAAAGGTAATAAAGAAGTTAGAAAAGACACATTAAGATTTCTAATTAAACAATTTGCAGAACATAAAGGAATAACACCAGAAGAAGCTTTAAAATTACTTTTTGAGAAAAAGTAAAATAAACAAAATAGTTATTTTGAAATTTTAGAAATTTCCGAATAATTAAATCTAACTAAGTTTTTTTAATATCACAATCTAAACTAAGGAAAAGTCTATTTTCTCTTAAATCCAAATACTTTATTGTATTTGTTGTGATCTCCGTATTCTAAAACAAAACAAATAATCTGAATTTCATCTGTTTGAATATTATAAAAAAGTCTCCAAAAATTAGATAGATTAAGAACCCATAAATTCGTTAATCCTTGATCTTTATATTTTTGGGGAATTAGGGATTTTTCTACTGCTCTTCCAGCAACTGGGTTTGTTTTAAGCAATTCTATTTTTTGATTTATTGAATTAAATAATGTATGATTATAACTTTTTATCCCTTTTTTAATTTCTAAATCAACTGTTTGCTTTAATTTAATATATTCCTCTTTTGCTTCTCCTTCAAAAATAACTTTTACTTCTTTCATACGCTAAGACCGCCCTTTATTCTTTTTTCTAATTTTTCTTTTGATTGATATGTCCAAAAAATGCCTTTCTTACTATCATAGATTATTCCTTTATCGTCAAGATAACTAATAACAACATTTAATGTTTGTTTCATTATTTTGTTTTTTAGCTTTTTTAATATCTTGTATCTCGTTAAGGGCATTTCTGAATTTTTAATAATCTCTTCAACCTCAAGAACGGTTTTTAAATTAGGATAATGAAGAATGTTTTGTTTCATGTTTATTACCTCATAGGTAATATATTTATACCCC
Organism: uncultured archaeon; assembly: GCA_964461425.1. Lineage (GTDB taxonomy): Archaea > Iainarchaeota > Iainarchaeia > Iainarchaeales > CSSED10-239 > JAKQTP01. Next base: position 2,326 of record CAYWUF010000009.1, read on the forward strand.
AACATATTAAAACCTTTTCTATTAAGTATATCTTAGTTTTTAGAAATGAGGGTATTTTCGGGGGGGTAGGTGTCCAGTGCAGAATTTATAAATATAACAATTTATTAATTTCACAAGTTTCTATAATTGAAATCACACACATTTTATACCAACACAAATTTAAAAAAATAGCGCTTTTTAGTAAAATGTGTTGGTAAGAAGTTTATCTAATTGATTTAAAATAATTCTTAATAAACCAATTTAAGAAATAAGAATCGTCTTCTTTTGTTTGTGATTTCTCTAGTGCTGAGTAATAACTTTTTCTGCTTTTATAATCTACTATAAATAAAGGATAATTGTTGTTATTTAAAACAATATTTAACAATAGTCTTGTTATTCTGCCATTTCCATCTCCAAAAGGATGAATTGTAACTAATCTTAAATGAACTAATCCTGAAAGAATAACTGGATGTGTTTTGTTTTTAACTTCATTATACCATTTAAAAAAAGAATCTAATTCTGCAGAAAGCTCTGCTGGACTTGGTGGAATAAACTTAGAGCCTGAAATCTTTACCTGATAATTTCTTATTTTTCCAGAAATATCTTTATTTGTTTCTTTTAATAACTCATAATGCCAATTTAATAAATTTTGATAAGTAATATTTTGTTTATCTTTTATTAATTTTAAAAATAATTTTTGATGACCTTCTATTTCTTTTATGTCTCTTATTGGCTTTTCTGGAGCAATATTATCTTTTAATAATAAATAGGATTCTTTTAAACTTAAAGTATTTCCTTCAATTCTGTTTGTATTATATGTAAACTTAATTGAGATATCTAACAATTCTTTATCTTGAATACTTTTTGGAAGTTTATTTATATTTTTTTTGTATTTTAAAACAGAAGAATCAATTTTCTCTAATATTTCTTTTTGAGAAGAGATAAATAATTCTAATTTTTTCTCTCTTAAATCATCTGGCAATTTTGTGCCTATGTATTTATCTATATTCTTATAGCCATTTTTGGATCTTAAAGTTATATGTAAATAATAAGCTTTACTATTTCCTGTCTTTTTTTCTATTACTGAAACCATATATAATATATACCAACACAAATTTAAAAAAGTTGCGTTTTTTAGTAAAATGTGTTGGTATAAACTATTTTATGAATAACTGCACTTTCTTTCTAAATTTCTCTGGATATCTTGTCAAATAGTCATTTAGCTTTTGCTTGTTAATTAGCTTTAATAAATCGCCTTTTGTTTCTTTTGACAATGGTTCATTATAGTAAACAAAATCAATTAATGTCTTTTCAGGGTCTGATACTGGAATCTCCATATCATAATATTTTATAAAATCAAAACCAAAGTAATACTTTCTAGATATTCTTCTAAGAACAACATTATTTCCAGAAATTACTCTAATTCCTGGTTTAATCTTTTTTAAAGTAATGATTACTGGGTTAGTTTCTTGTTCGTGAAGGTTTCTTAAGGATAAAGCCTCTTGCAAACCATAATAGAAAGGAGAAAAAGAAAAGCCACTTACCATGATGTCATCTTTAAAAGTGTACTTGCCTGTTGTAATTCTTGTTAGTTCGCCTTTTTTTACAAAATTGTGTAGTAATAGATCTAGATACTCATCACTAATCTTGTCTTTATAGAAAAATCTTTTAACATCTTTCTTTGAGAATGTGTATTCGTTTTTATAGTGTTCTCTTAGTCTATTGCCGTAAGTCATAAAAATCTCCTTTTTATTTGCAATAACAATTGCTCAAAACTAGGCACAGCCCCTGCATAAACAATCGTTCTAAGGTTTTTTTCATCTTCTGGTTTTTGCCAAAGATTGATAATTTCTTTTAATTTTTTATTTTGCTCTAAAGAAAGATTAACATATGATTTAAGAAAATAAACATCATAAATATCTCTTATTAATTTTCTGTTTTTATAAGCTAGTGCTTTCTCAATAATCAAATCTTCAGGAGTTAAAGAAAAAACTGTAATTGAAGAGCCTTCTGCTTTTTCATATTGATTAATTATTTTATTTTTAAAGATAATATTTTTTTTTTCTAATAACCTAATCTCTAGTCTTACTTCTACTTTACTATTTGCTATTTTTGAAAAAATTACATTTTCTGTTTTTTTAAACTTTAATAAATTTAGATTATTATCTAAAATTGCTTGTTTTATTTTATTTTCAAAATTTGGAGTTTCATAATAATATAAATCTATATCTTCTGAAAACCTATTCCCTTGAAAACACCTCCAAATAGATGTGCCTCCATGAAAAACAATATCTGGAAAGATAGAATAGACAATTTCAACAAGTTCGTCTTGAAGAATTGCTATGTCTTTGTGCTGTTGCTTTCTTAATTTGTTAAATAATGTTATTTTCATAAATATATTAGATACCGTAACTTATAAAAATATATAAGTTGGGGTATTGGCATAGTGATTGATTAAAAATAGAAAAAGAAAAGGAAAGGTTTTGATTTTCCTCTAACTACAACTTGCTGTGCTGTTTGTTCCTGTACTGTCGTAACCAAAGCCAGGACCTGGGGTTTCTGAACTTAATTGGGTTTGACATTCTTCTGGTTGATTGTTAAAAGCTAAACAAACTTGGTTTAATATTCCTGCAGGGTCTCTTGGCATATTGTTTACAACAACTCCGTTAATAACTGTTGTTGGAGATCCTTGTACACCGTATAAATCATTCTCTGCTTTGTGAACATTAAACTGTGGAAAGCTTCCGCCTTGCCAGGTTGATTTGTCATTGAATAGTTCTGTAACTTCAAATTCTTCATCTGTTGCTGAAACACAAGCATTTACTTTTGTTGTGTCTATTTCAACTCTTGTTAAACAATCAGAAGTGTTTCCTTCCTCTAAGAAACATTTTAGATAAGGTAAGAATTTTTCTGGTTCTTCTTTGTTTATACAATACATGTTTAATTGTTCATCAAGTTCTGTTTTTCCACGCATTGCATAATCAACAAATTTGATTTCTATGTCTGCTTTATCTCCTAAAGTTTCAATAACTGGAATTAATCCTTTAGCCATTTGTGTGCCATATGGACAATGAGACATAATGAATGCTTCTACTTTTGGTTTATCTGATTTTTGAACCTCAACTGGTTGATTTGCTTCTTCCATTTGCATTAATGTTTCTTCTTTGTTTAATAAACCCATTCCTGGAATTATTAGATTATCTCCTGAAAGAGTTGCGTAGATTGGCATATCTTGTCCTTCTAAAGAAATTGTAATATTGTAAAGTCCATCTTCAATTATTGTTTCTTTAACAATAACATTAGACAATCCAAAAGCTTCTTCTAAAAAAGAAATTGTTTCATTAACAACCTTTTGATCAACTGTAGCTAAACTTACATTTCCTGTGATTTGTGAATCATCGCTTGGTTTAACTGCAACTAAAAGTAAAGTTATTATTAAAACTGCTAATAACACTCCACTTATCATTTGCCAAATAAATAGTTTTTTCTTTGGTATTAATCTTGCATGAGTTTCTGTAACATGCTTATCTTTATGTTTCATATTTTCTTCCTCCAAATATATAAATAGTATTAAATATTTATGATAAAAAAGAAATATAAAGGTATTTAAAAGAAAGAAAAGAAGAAATTCTTTAAAAAATCAAAAACAAATACTTCAACTATAGAACCTAAGATTAAAAAGAAAACTGCAAAAGCCATTAATATTA
>CAYWUF010000009.1:6111-14164 GCA_964461425.1 uncultured archaeon
TCCAAAAACACTCCATTTGTTAAGTCCTTCAAAACCTATTTCTTTTGTTGGCATTAAAGTACTGCTCCAACCTTGTTGGCTAAACAATTGTTCTGAATACTCTATTGGCATAAAAACTATTAAAGCAATAACAACTAACATTATTCCTACAAAAAAGAAAAAATAAGCAGATAACATTTTTCTGTTTTCTTCATAAAATTCCTCTATAGAAAATTGTTCATTATCTTTTATCTTAAAACTAGTTATTGTTACTCCTTTATGCTCTACTTGTTTTGTTCTTCCCATCAAAAGAATGTTTAAATTTATTTCTTTAATAACAAACGGTGCTAGAAAGATTGTTAAAAAGAAAACTGAAAATAATCCTGGGTTATCCGGAAATAACAAAATTGCAAAACAGAAACTAATCATTGTTCCAAGAATTGCATAATAAATATATTTTCCTGAAGTGTTTAAAAACTTTGTAACAAAAGTTGGAAGTCTTACAAAGAATGTAGTTATTCTGTAAATTAGTTCTTTAAATGATATTACTTTTTTTTCTTTAACTATTACTTTATCAACAGCAGTTTTTTGTTTAGGGTTTGAGATTGATATTTGATCAACTCTTGTTCTTACTGGTTTATTCTGTTTAGTTGGCTCTTCTAGGTCTTCTTTTAAATTAAGTGCCTTTCTATTAAGGATATTTATTGATTCTTTCTCTGACATGTTGATCTCACTTAAAAGAAATAAAGAGAAAATAGTTTATAAACATTACTTTTTAGAACTTGGATAAAGTCTTATGGTTTTTCCTTTTGTTATTAATGGTTCTAGAGAGTTTATAAAGTCAGTTTCTAGTAGTCCGTCAGTTATTGCTTTAGAGAAATTAAAAGAATTAACTTCCGCTATTATCTCCCAGACTCCTGTTTCTTTTAGTTTCTTTTCAAAAGATATTCTTTCTTTTGTTCCTTTTTCTGGAATGGAATAGTTACTGTATTCTTTAACAAGAATGGAGTTGCCGAAAGGGCCATATACTCTTTCAGAGTTGTTTGTTTTTGAATAGTTGACTAAAGCTTCTTTTATCTTTTCTAGCTCTGGATCAATCTTTTCTGTTATTTCTTTTTTTTCTTTTGTTAGCTCTAGATATTTTTCAACTAGCTTTACTCCTTCTTCTTTTAGGTATTCGTTTTCTGGTAATTGCTTTAATTTAAAGAAATGGTTCTTTGCTGGGCAGATTTTTTTATAGCTACACCAATTACAAAGAGCAGACTCTTTTGTTGGAAAATCATTAACTGTTGTTTTTCTTTCAATTTCTTTTATTGAAGTAATAATTTCTTTTTCTAGATTTTCTAGCTCCTCTTCTGTTCTTGAAGATCTCATCTCTAAACCAGACTCTAGGAAATGCCAGACTAGATCTACTTTCTTGACTGTTGGATACATTCTTTTTATTGCTATTGTGTAGAGTGCTAGTTGGTTGTCTTTATCCACTTCTTCTTGAGTTTTTGTGTGAGCATTTGTTTTGTAATCATGTATCTCAAAGAATTCTTCGTTTATCATTACTAGTCTATCAATGTAACCTATAAGGTTATAGACATTACTTTTTTCATCAAGAAACTTAAGAGTAATTTCCATTTCTAGGCCAATTGTTTTTCCTTGATCGAATGGTTGATATTTATTGTAGTAGTCTGTAATAAACCTTTTACCCATTTTTTTATAATGCTCTGGAGTGTAGTCCTGTCTTACAATCTCAACTGTTAGATCAAAATTCTTTTCCCATTCTTTTTCATAGTAGTCTAGTATTTCTTCTAGAGTATTTACTTTTGTAAACTTTAGGTCTGTGTATAGTTTCTCTAGCGCTAGATGCACCATAGACCCTAAGAAAGCCTCAATTCCTTTCTTTTCCTCTATCTCTGGTTTCTCTATATATTGGAAACTAAATTTCTTTGGGCAACTTTTAAAAGTTTCAATTCTTGAATGTGAGTATCTCATGTTTTTTCCTTTTTAATATAGAATTAAGAATAAAAGTATATATATAGTTTTTGGGGGTTGTTGTCCAGTGGAAGAAAGTATTTAAAATAAAGAATCAATCTTTACGAACACAACGGACAGAATAACTACTGGTTTTTGGGTTTTCATATGGCTCACTGTTAGACATGGAAACCATGTAAGCAAAAAAATTATTGGCAGACTCTCTACTTGACCAATAAAATCCTGTAATGTTCACCCAATCATCTGCATAGTCTCCTTTATCTATAGCAGTATTCATACAATTATTTGTTTTAGTGCCTGTACAGCTATTCCAAATTGCTGTTAATTCTCCAGTTGTTGGAAGATACCAATCTGAGTAGCCTCCAAATGTTAATCCATCACATACACTTGCGGCAATTGGTCTTGTTGCACACCCTGCGATAATTGCAGAAGTATTTGCAGAACCGTCTGTAGTTGATTGTGCACCAATGGCAGTTCCTGAACATCCCCAGATAATTCCTGCATGATTATCTGTTGGGTGTATATATAATTTAGTTGCTTCGTTCATAACATTTGGAAGAACAGGGAGGGGTTCGCCTGCAATAACTGGCGGATTAGTAATGTTCTTTAACATTATATATTGATTATCGGATGTAACTAATTGAATATTTATTTATTGCTTGTAATCTCAAATTCAGAAAAATCTGTAAGATTAATAATATTACTTCCATTTACTAGAGTGTGATTTGTGTCTAAATTAACATCTATTGTTTCATTATTATCTGCAAAGATTTTATAACTTGTAATTGTGATATTTTCTGTTACCAAGTTTGCAGGAGGACTATAGTTAAACTGAATTACTCCTTGACTAAAGGTTTTTGGATAAACAAAATATTCTGCATCTGAAGAAGATATGTCTTTTATTTCAGTTGTTTTATCTAAAGAATCATTTGTAAACCCTTTACTAAATGAAAGAAAAATAGCCACTAGAATTACTGCAACCACTACTAAAAGGATAGTTGTAATTATAGGAGCAATAGCTTTGAATTTTGTGTTCATAACAATAATAATAACAATAATAATAATATATAAATATTTGGATTTAAACAATTGGATTATCTTAAAAAAATATTATTAATAAATTTTGATTTTGTGAAATTGAGAAAAGCCCCCTAGAAAATCTCAAAAAAACAACAAACATTTATATACTCGTCACTGGACATCTACCCTCCCGGAAATAACCCTTGTTTTAATAGAGTAATATATTTATGAGTAAAGAAAAAGAATATTTAAATTTTTTAAAAGAAATAAAAGAAAGAATTGCTTCTGCACAATACGAGGCATTAAGAGCAGTAAATAAAGAATTAATTAATCTCTATTGGGATATTGGAAAAAGAATTGTAGAGAAACAAAAGCAACTTGGTTGGGGGAAATCAGTTGTTGAAAACCTTTCTGTGGATTTACAAAAAGAATTTCCAGGGATTAGTGGGTTTTCTTCAGCTAATTTATGGAGAATAAGAAATTTTTATTTTATCTATAGTGAAAATATAAAACTCGCACCATTGGTGCGAGAAATTGGCTGGTCTAAAAATATCATGGTTATGGAAAAATGCAAAAGTGATGAACAAAGAGAATTTTATCTTAAACAAACAAAAACTAATAACTGGACAAAGAATGTACTAGTACACCAAATAGAAAACCAAACTTATGAAAAATATTTACTTAACCAAACTAATTTTGATAAAACAATTACTACTAAAATAAAAGCACAATCTAAATTTGCTGTAAAAGATGAATATACTTTTGATTTTCTAGAATTAAAAGAAGAACATCTTGAAAGAGAGTTGGAGAAGGAACTAGTTAGAAATATCAAAAAGCTACTTTTAGAATTAGGAAATAACTTTTGCTTTGTTACAAGCCAATATAGAATAGAGGTTGGTGGAGAAGAGTTTTTTATAGACCTTTTACTCTATCACAGAACTTTAAGATGCTTAATTGCAATTGATCTTAAGATTGGTAACTTCAAGCCCGAATATGTTGGAAAAATGCAATTTTATCTTTCGGCACTAGACGACCTTGCAAGAATTAACGGAGAGAATAAATCCATTGGAATAATTATTTGTAAAGACAAGAATAGAACAATTGTAGAATATACTTTAAGAGACACAAATAAACCAATTGGTGTTTCTACATATAAGATTCCTGAAAAGATAATTAAGCTCTTGCCTACAAAAGAAGAATTAGAAAATATAATTAAAGGTGATTAACGTGACTGAAATTGTTGTTTTAAATAAAAAAATATCATTTTATTCTAAAAATAAAGAAGACTATATATCTTTAACAGATATTGCAAGATATAAAAATCCAGAACATCCTGCAGATGTAGTTAAAAATTGGATGAGATCAAAAGAAAATATTATATTTTTAGGGCTTTGGGAAAGAATAAATAACCCAGATTTCAAACTGGTCGAATTCGACCAGTTTCTTAAAGTTGCTGGATTAAATGCATTTGTATTGCCTCCACAAAGATGGATAGAAAAAACAGGGGCGATTGGATTAATTTCTAAATCTGGAAATACAGGAGGTACCTTTGCACACAAAGATATTGCTTTTGAATTTGCTTCTTGGATATCTTCGGAGTTTAAATTATACTTAATTAAAGAATTTCAAAGACTAAAGATTGATGAAAATCAAAGATTAAAACTGGATTGGGATATTAAAAGAAATTTAGCAAAGATTAACTACCATATACACACAGACGCTATAAAGAATAATCTAGTCCCTGAAAAAATATCTAAGACTGAAGAAAACATTATTTATGCAACAGAAGCAGATATACTTAATCTTGCTCTTTTTGGAATAACTGCTAAAGATTGGAAAGACAAAAATCCAAAAGAAAAAGGAAATATTAGAGACTATGCTGATGTCTCTCAACTTGTGTGTCTGTCTAACCTAGAAAACTTAAATGCGTTGTTCATTAAAGAAGGACTTGGAAAATTAGAAAGATTAGAAAAATTAAACAACCTTGCAATTGAACAAATGACGATATTAACTAAATCAATTACTTCGAGGAAACTATTATGAAAATAAAAGAAATATCTCTTGAGAACAGACCAATTGAAAGACTATTGTCTGTCGGAGTTGAAAGCCTATCTCTTGCTGAAATTTTAGCAATCATAATTAAAACTGGAACTAAAGAAAATAATGTTTTAGATATCTGTCAAGAACTTTGTAGCAAACATAAACTAAAAGACTTTTCTAGTCTTTCAATTGCTGAGATTACAAAGATTAAAGGGATTGGAAAAATTAAAGCTTGCCAAATAAAAGCAGCAACTGAGTTGTCTAAAAGATTAATATTTAGAGAACACGGGATTTTAAGATCTCCTGAAAAAATCACTTCTCCTAGAGATGCCTTTGAATACCTATTGCCTAAGTTTCTTGATTGTAAACAAGAGAAACTTATCGCTGTTTTTATCTCTCCAAGAAATGAAGTGATTTCTTGTAAGGTCTTAACAACAGGAACAAGTAACCAGACACTTATATCTTCTAAAGACATTGTTCTTTGGGCGATAAGAGAAGAAGCTTCAGGAGTTATTGTTGCACACAATCACCCAACTGGGATTTGTGAACCATCAACTGATGATAAGATATCGACTGAACAGCTAAAGAAAGCTGCAAAGTTAATGGATATTAATCTTATTGATCACTTGATTCTTACAGACGATGGATATTTTAGTTTTAAAGAGAGTGGGTTGATTTAATATTTAAATTTTCTTTCATATTCTTTATGTGAGAAACAATCTAGGATAACACACAATATTCTAAGCTCTTCATCCTTTATGGTATAAATTATTCTACAACCACTCCTTAAATCGTACTTCCAAAGATTAGTAATATCATACAACCTAATATATTCCTTGGGCCATAAATCTTTAGGGATATGAATTCCACAATCTGGTTTTTCTTTTAATTTAATTATTGTTTTATCTATATCTTTTTTAAATTCTTTATCAGAAATAGAATCTATTTCTTTTTCTAGTCTTTTATTAACAAAAGCAACATTAATTGTTTTCATCTAATTTTTACTCCAGATTTTAGAATCTTTGCAATTCCTTTTGGATCATAAAGCCACAGAACTTTTTTATCTTTCGCAATCATAATTTTTCCAGAATCTAGAAGATAATCAAAGATTAAACAATATGTTTGATACATCATCTGTCTTGGAAGTCTTTTCCATAATTGATATTTTGTATATTCTGCACTTTTCTGTTTCATTAAAGTTTCAACCATAATTACACTATCAAGAGTTGGACTGTGATTTTTTGTTATTTTAGACATATATATACTTATATAATAAATATTTTTAAAGTATATTGTTTCTAACTATAATAGATTAAGACTTTTCAAGTATATAAAAACCACTGCTTGGTTTTTTTGTGAAAATGAGAAAAAGAAAAAATTATTTATTCTTCAAATAATCTTTTAAGAACTTTTTTTGGAATTGCTCGTACTTACCTTCTTCTATTGCCTTTCTTGCGTCTTCCACCAAACGATGCATAAACCTGACGTTATGTTCTGATAAGAGAATCTTTGCAGCTGCTTCATCAAGTCTGTAAAGATGATGAAGATAAGCAATGGTGTGGTGCTTACAAGCATAACAATCACATTCTTTTTCTATTGGCTTAAAGATATGAGCATTATAGCTTTTACCAATCTTTAATACTCCTTGTCTTGTAAAGATTACTCCGTGTCTTGCCATCTTTGTTGGATAGATTGAATCAAAACAATCAACTCCTTTACCAATTGACTTAACTAGATCCTCTGGAGAACCAACACCCATTAAATATTTGATTTTGTCTTTATCAAGATACTCTAAAGAATAATCAATGGCTTTGTACATCTTGTCTTTTTCTTCACCAATGGCTAGTCCCCCTATAGCAAGACCATCAAAGCCCATGTCGTTGATTGCTAAGGCACACTCTTTTCTTAAATCTTTATAAGTTCCACCTTGAACTATTCCAAACACTTTCTGATTTTTATTTTTATGAGAATCAAGACATCTTTTTGCCCAAGCAATTGTTCTTGTTGTTGCTTCAGAAAATTCTTTTTTGTTATGGTCTGGACCCATAACGTGATCAAGAACCATAGCAACGTCTGAACCAAGAATGTTTTGATTTTCCATTAACTTCTCTGGAGAAATAAAATGAACCTCTCCTGAAAAAGGAGATCTAAACTTTACTCCTTTGTCGTTAAGTGAAATTAGAAACTCAGGATCAAGCAACTGAAAACCGCCAGAATCTGTAAAGATCGGTTTTTGCCAGTTTATGAAGTTATGATAGCCGTTAGCTTTCTTGATTGTCTCAAGACCTGGCTTTAAATATAAAAGATAAGCATTAGAGATAAAGCACTGAGTCTTAAGACTTTCTAAAGAATTAAACGTTAGAAACTTTCCCGCACCCTTAGTAACCACTGGCATGTAGAACGGAGTTTTTATTTTTCCGTGAGCAGTCTTAAACTCTCCACATCTTGCAAGTTTTGATTCGCTTGTTATTTTAAACATAGATTGATTTTCTCCAAAGATTGTCCAAGAAATAATGTGTTTATAGTATGAAGATATTATAAACTAAAATAGAAATTACTCCAAGAAGTATATAGATTCCAAATCTTGGAAGATAGTCATAGATTGGAATAGACTTATAGCCAAGTTTCTTTATCCTTTCAATGTCTTCTTTTTCAAGAACTGCTCTTTTTTCTAAACCTGTTTCTTTTAATAAATCTTTATTACAAAACTCTATTGCTAGGACATCTCCTTCTTCTAGTTTAGCTATTGGTTTTCTTCTTAAGTAAATATATTCTTTAATCTCATCTTCTAAAATCATAACAATACAACCAAAAAACATTGGAGGGATTGTTAGATAAATATATTCTGGTAATCCTTCTTTTGAAACTGCATAGAAACATAAAGCTAAAAATAAAATAAAGAAAAGAATAGACTGGACTATCTTCCATTTCTTTTTATTAATTAATTCTTTTGTTATTTTTATTTTTCCATATAGTTTTATGATATAACTAACTGAAACAAACAACACTGACAACAACGAAGAAGCAATAA